>DATNLB010000091.1:0-2932 GCA_035603095.1 Candidatus Acidiferrales bacterium | reverse complement strand
TACGGCGCAAACATTCGAATCAACGCGGCTTCGCTCTTTGCCCTCGGCTTCATCTCCATGTTCGTCAGCGGCGGCGTTAGCGGCTTTTTCCTGGCGCAGCCCTCCATCGACATCGTGTTGCACGCCACGTACTTCGTGGTTGGCCATTTCCACATGGTGATGGGCGTGGCTTCCATTTTCGGCGTCTTTGCCGGCACGTACTTCTGGTTCGGAAAGATGACCGGCCGCATGATGAACGAGACCTTGGGGCAGCTTCATTTCTGGCTCACCTTCATTGGTACCTACTGCATTTTCATGCCGTTCCATTACCTCGGATTGGTGGGCAACGTGCGGCGTTATTCGGCGTTCGTCAATGATTACACCGGACCGCTGCTGCCGCTACACAAGTTCATCACCATCGCGGCTCTCTGCACCGGCGCGGCGCAGCTCATCTTCATCTTCAACCTGATATACAGCCGTTATAAGGGTGCGCCTGCTCCGGAAAACCCGTGGAACGGAACGACGCTCGAGTGGAGTATTCCTTCGCCTCCACCCTGGAACAATTTCGGCGGCAAACATCCCGTGATTTACCATGACCCATATCAGTATGATGTGAAGGGTTCGAAAGGCGACTACATCATGCAGGATTCGCCGGAGCCGTCCGCCGGCTGAACGGATGGAACCGATTCAGTGCGGAGACAAAAGAGTCTCCGCTCTCGGTCTTGAGAAAAAGAATAGGAAAAAATGTCATCGACAATTTACGAGCCTGTGCGCACGCCGCCGCCCGCCTCAAGAGACTCGACCGCTTCCGGGGCCAGGGTCGCCAAAGTGCTCTCCGGAGCAGGAGAGGCTTCGCAAAGCGGCATATGGGTGGGCATCTTTGCGATTACCATGTCGTTTGCGGCTTTTACAAGCGCGCTCTTTGTGCGCCAGGGATCCGCGGCGGATTGGACGCACATCGCCCTCCCGCCGATACTCTACGGAAATACGTTGGCGCTTCTTTTAAGCAGCGCCACTTTGCAAATGGCGCGTCGGGCGCTCGCGGCCGTACCGTCCGCCGAGCCCCATGCTGTTCGAATGGGTTTGGGTTGGCTCATGGCCACTCTAGCGCTCGGATTCGTTTTCGTTGCCGGGCAATTCGAAGCCTGGCGGCAGCTCGCCGCGCAGGGCCTCTACCTCGCGACGAATCCCAACAGCTCGTTTTACTACGTGTTGACCGCGATGCACGGATTGCATGTGCTCGCAGGAATCGTCGCACTTGTTTTGGTGATGGGGAGAATTGCCGCGAGCGGCGCCGCGTTTCGAAAGAGTACGTTCGAAGCGACCGCGACCTATTGGCATTTCATGGGAGTGTTGTGGCTCTATCTGCTTCTCGTTTTGCGCACCAAGCTGTGAGCGTTTGAGAGGGGGAGGGACTGTGAGCGAGTCTGAAATGGCCATGCACGGGCACGGCGGCGCCTTGATGGAAGAATCGCCCTATTCGATACCGTCTCGTAAATTAACGATGTGGTTATTTATAATCTCAGACGCGGTTACGTTCGGGGCTATTCTGTTTGCTTACGGATATCTCCGCGTTGCGACTCCGGATTGGCAGACCCCGTTCAAGTCCGCGAGCATCATCAATGTAGCGATCATGACCTTCGTGCTGATCACCAGCAGCTTGACGATGCTCGGTGCGGTGGACGCTTCCAAGGCGGGAGACAAACCCAAAGCTCTCCGTTTCCTCGCCTCCACAATGGTTCTGGGCCTCATTTTCGCCGGGCTGCATATCCGTGAGTGGGTTGGTTTGTTCGATGAAGGAATCAAGCTGAGCTCCGGACTTTTCGGCCAAACCTTTTTCAGCATTACGGGGTTGCATTTGCTGCATGTGATCACCGGCGTGGTGGCGCTGGCGGTGGTGGCGCGCAAGTATTCCAGCGGGAGCTTGACGCCGGGACATGTGGAAACGACGGGACTGTACTGGCATTTTGTCGACCTGGTGTGGATGTTCGTCGTGCCGCTGGTCTATCTGACGAACATCGGGCGGTGAGGCGGACGACTTCAAAGGAGACGAACCATGGCTGCATCGGGAAGGTCCGGAAACGTGATCGCGAAATATCTGCCGGTGTATTTTGTACTGCTGGGGATTGCGGCGATCGAGTTTTTTCTCGCTTTTCAGAATTTTTCCACGGCCGGGCTGGTAAGCATGTTCCTCT
Organism: Candidatus Acidiferrales bacterium; assembly: GCA_035603095.1. GTDB lineage: Bacteria > Acidobacteriota > Terriglobia > Acidiferrales > UBA7541 > Acidiferrum. The sequence goes on along the minus strand of DATNLB010000091.1, from coordinate 758 downwards.
TCCTGGCGATCTGCAGCGCCGCACTGGGCTTGATGTATTTCATGCACCTGGCGCATGAGAAGCGCACTTTGTTTCTTTCGCTGATTCCGGCTACGATCTTCGTTCTGCTGATGATGAACATGATCTGGTCGGACAGCATCCGCCTGCTGCACATGCGGCCGTTCGCGCACTGAGCAGGCGCCGAGGGGAAGCGGGCTGAGGGGGGCGCTGCTTCCCCCACTTTCTCCAGGGTGTTGACCGCGCACGGCGCGGGAGGGATATTCCGGGTAGCGGACAGGAAATGAGCAATATGATGAACCAAGCTGCAAGAATCGCCGCTCGCATGACCGCCCTAATCGCGGCGCTGGCCGTTCCGGCGTTTAGTTACGCGCAGAATTGCGCGCTCTGCTATACACAGGCGGCGGGGGCCGGTTCCCGCATGATTGCGGCGCTCAAAAGTGGCATCCTGATTCTGGTCGCACCCCCTATGCTGATCTGCATAGGTATCGCCTGGATGGCCTACAAGAAGCGCAATCAGTTCAACGAAAACTGAACTGCAGATCCGAAGTGACAAGCTATTCGCCCCCGCGACGAGCAATTGCCCCGCGAGATTCAGAAGACCCCTAACGGATAGGTAGTGATCGGGCACCACCTCGAAGTGTATTGAGAAAATTCCTTACGCACTCGGCGAGGAGGTCAAGGCGCCAAGGCCGATTGACGCAACTGCAGGAAGCGGCGGACGGAGGCGTCACGCTCGAGGCCGATTGCGATTTCGTACG
>DATNLB010000096.1:0-13695 GCA_035603095.1 Candidatus Acidiferrales bacterium | reverse complement strand
TCATACGGTCTCCGATGCCACGGCAGGGCAATCCTTCGGGCTCGGCCCCGCGGAGAATGCGAAGGACATTGTATTGAGCGCCCGTAAGCCCCGCCGCTTTCAGGAGCTGTTCTGCCTCCTGGCTGAGGGTGTCGGCGGTTTCTAAGAGCGCCACGAAAATGCGGTTCTCCAGGGAGAGGGAGGGGCCGGAAGATTTGCACCGCAAATTCATGCTCTGAGAATAGTTGTTATAACGATGATTGTCAAGAGGAAAATATCGGGGATTGGCGTGAGCCGGCCCGCCTAGGGTTTTCGCAGCGGCCGCAAGTGAATCTCGCTCAGGAAGCTGCGCGGGCCTTGGGTGACGATGGCTTCGACGGCGTGGGCAACATCTTCGGGGCTCAACACTTTCGACGAGTCCTTTGGGCTGCGGCCGGAGAAATCCGTGGCGACGCTTCCCGGACAGATCACACTGACGCGGACGCCGTGCTCCCGGAGATCTTCCGCCATGCAGCCGGAAAGACCGAGGACACCCCATTTGGAGGCGCAATAGATGCCGCCCCCGGCGAAAGTGCTTTTTCCGGCCAGGGAACTGATGTTGATAATGTCGCCTGAGCCATGGCGGATCATGGAAGGCGCCACGGCGCGGGAAACGAGAAAGACGCTCTTGAGATTGGTATCGAGAATGCGATCCCAATCGGCTTCGGTTTTTTCGTGGGCCGGACCGAAGAGGCCGATGCCGGCGTTGTTGACGAGAATGGTGATGGGGCCCAGGGCGGATTCGGTCGCTGCAACCAGATCTGTAACATCAGATGGCTTTGTGACGTCGGCTATCTGGGTATGCACGGGACCACCGATTTTTGCCATTTCCCTTGCTGATTCCTCGAGTGCGGCGCGATCGCGGCCACAAATCGAAACGGAGCCTCCCAGCAAGGCCAGCCGATGCGCGATAGCACGACCGATGCCGCGGCTCCCGCCGGTGACGAGCGCCACAGCGTCCGTCAGCGGCTTCTTCTCCCGAGGATCTTCATTTGTTCCGTTTATTCGGGCCATGAGAATTCTTCCTCGTACGGGCCACTCATTTTGTGCGACACTCATCCTATCATTAGAGTTTTCCGCAGAACTTGGGATCCCGGGGGCCATGGGGAAGAATAAAGAAGCCTTCTTCTGCATGAAGAAATTTCCTCAGGCCGTAATGTCAGTGAAAGGTAACGTCTTGCGGATGGGGTACGGATTTCCCTATAATCCCAAAGTTTTCCGAAACAGAGCGATTCCCGGTGGAAGCATTCCGGGGTGCACCGGAAGCAGAAAACTCAGGCTTGCAGTTTGAGCGAGGAGAAATGGGAATGAACGCAACACGAAGATGGGCGGGGCTCGCGATGGTGGCAACCCTTTTCCTAATTGCTGGGAGCGGGCTGAGTGTATTCGCGCAAGCGCCGGCGACGGGTCAGGATGCCGGTGCGGCGAAGGGGCCGAAGTACACGCAGGCGGAATACAACGCAGAGCAGGCCTGTGCGGCGGAGAAGGCTCCCGCAACGGTCATCAAGTGCGCGGATGATTTTGTCGCAAAGTATCCGAATTCCGATCTCCTCGTCTATATCTATCCGCTCTACTATAGCGCGTACACGCAACTCAAGAATCCCCAGAAAGTGATTGAGTATTCGGACAAACTGGTGGCCCTAGGTGACAAGGCGGAGCCAGGAGTCCGGTATCAGGCGCTCTACGCTCGAGCTTTGTCCTGCGCAAGCTTGAACATCAAAGACACGGATCCCTCGGCGAAGGACAACGCAACCAAGTGCCGGGAAGCGGCCGTGCTCGGACTGAAGACGCTTGAGGAAATAAAGAAGCCCGACGCGACGTCCGCCGAAGACTTTGCGAAACAGAAACAAGCTCCAGCCATTCTTTTTAATTACACGGTGGGTAACGCGTCGATGACCCTGAAGGACTACCCCGCTGCGGTGACTGCTTTCAAAGCGGTGCTGGTCCTGAATCCGGACGACCCAGTCGCCTACTACAACGTGGGCCGAGCTTACCAAGCGATGACCCCGCCGCAGCAGATGGATGCCTTCTGGTACTTTGCCAAAGCGGTGACGGCCAAGGGGGCGACGGAGGCGCAGTCCAAGCAGATCAAAACATACTTGCGGAAGCTGATCGCGAACTATCAGGGCGGAAACGTCTGCGACAGCCTGACGGATGCAGAGCAGAACGAACTGCTGCAACTCGCCGGCACTTCGGCGGAGCGGCCCGAAAGCTACAAAATGGCAAGCAGCGCGGATCTTGATGCCGTTCGCAACGGGCCGCCGGTGATGACCATCGCGTCAGTGGTGACGGACCTTAAAACTGGCGGCGATAAAGCCAAAATCACCTGGCTGGCAGCCTGCGGTCTGGAGTTTCCCGAAGTGCCTGGGAAGCTGATCGAAGTTGTGCCGGGGACAGACGCCATCGTTCTGAAGATCGCCTTCGTCACGAGCGATGACGAGTTTGAAAAAGCGACTACGCCGAATATGGATGCGAAGGTCGTCGGCCAGCCCGACGCGGTGCGCGTCGAGAAAGACAACGTTGTCCACTTTACGGGCACCCTGGTGGGATACGATCCCGATCCGGCGTTTTTCCTGCACTGGGAGAAGGCCAAAGTGAAGGAAGAGGACATTCCGAAGGAGAAGGGGGCCCCGAAGAAGCCAGTGCGCAAGCCGGCGGCGAAAAAGCCGGCTGCAAAACCGAGCTAATCTTCTCCGTCACCGAAGCAGTTAGAAAAACGGCTCACCAGCCATCCCGGTGAGCCGTTTTCGTTTTTGCAAGCGATTTGGAGATTTGTCAGCGTGAATAGCGGCGGTGACCGTTCGAATCGAGCTTGTACTCATCGATCTTGCGGCTCAAGGTATTGCGGTGAATGCCAAGAATTTCGGCCGCGCGGGACTGGTTGCCGTTCGCGCGGTCCAGAACGCGCTTGATGAAGCGTTTTTCGAATTCGCCGACCGCTTCGTCAAACAGTATCCCGCGCTCCACCATCTGATTGACGAGTCCTTCCAATTGATCTTTCACGATGGCACGCTCCGCTCGAGAACTTACGGTGTGGGGGCCCGGCTCGCTAATCCAGTTCGCGCCCGGCCAGGATGCGATAGGCTTCCCGGTACTTGGCACGAGTGGCCTCGACGACTTCAGGAGGAAGTTCCGGGCCGGGCGGGGTTTTCGGCCAGTGCATTCGCTCGAGATAGTCGCGAACAAACTGCTTGTCGAAAGAGGCCTGCGGACCGCCAGGGTTGTATTGGGCAGCGGACCAAAAGCGAGAAGAATCGGGCGTGAGGGCTTCGTCGATCCAGATCAAGTCATCGGCCGCGGAACGGCCGTGTGCGCGATGATAAAGAATGCCGAACTCGAATTTCGTGTCGGCGAGGAGCACCCCGCGCGGCTCGGCATAATCTGCCGCGCGGCGGTAGATTTCCAGGCTGACGGCGCGGACCTTCTCGGCAAGTTCCTTGCCGATTAGCGATGCGGAGCGTTCGAAAGAGATGTTTTCATCATGGCCGTTGGTGGCTTTCGTTGCGGGCGTAAAAATGGGCTCTGGCAACCGGTCCGATTCACGCAACCCCACAGGCAGCGGGATGCCACAGATTTTTCCGGTGGTCCGATAGTCTTTCCAACCCGAGCCGGAGACGTAACCGCGAACCACGCATTCGATCGGCAGTGGCTGCGTCTTTCGAACGACCATGGAGCGGCCTGCGAGTTCGTCCTTGAACTTATCGAAGGGCGGGGGGAAATCCGTGGCGCTGACAACGTGGTTGGGAATTACATCCTTCAGCAGATGGAACCAGAAAAGCGAAAGCTGCGTAAGGACGCGGCCCTTGTCGGGAATCGGTGTGGGAAGAATGACGTCGAAAGCGGATAGCCGGTCCGTGGCGACGATCAGGAGCTTGTCGTCAAGATCGTAGACGTCGCGGACTTTGCCGCGCACGGCGGGCCTCAGGCCGGCGAATTGCGTTTCCCTCAAGACTTTCATGGCAGGAGCAGGTGACACTCTAGAAAGTTCCCCCGACAAAGTGAGAAGCATTCTAGCGCAGCGCAACGCGAAGTCAAAGGCGGGAGGGAGGAATTTTTGTGAAGGGACATAAGGAAAAATTATGCAACCTGCGGAGAATGCCGCAGGGTTTCATTGGCCGGCGGCAGTAGCGCAGCAAGCTGCGCCATTTCGTCAGTGCGGGCTGATTTTATGCTGCGGAAGCAGCGGCGGCCTGCTGCTTTGGCGCCGACGATTCCGATTCTTCCCAGCGCACGCTGACAAGCTTTGAGACGCCGGGCTCCTGCATCGTCACGCCGTAGAGCACGCTGCCTATTTCCATGGTTTTGCGGTTGTGGGTGACGATGATGAACTGCGTCTGGCCGCTCATCTCGCCGATCAGGCGCGTGAAGCGCCCGACGTTGGCTTCATCGAGCGGGGCGTCGACTTCGTCCAGAATGCAGAAGGGGCTTGGCTGGTAGCGGAAGATGGCGATGAGCAGCGCCAGCGCAGTCATGGCCTTTTCGCCGCCGGAGAGCAGCAGCACGTTTTGCAGGCGCTTGCCCGGAGGTGATGCGACGATGTCGATGCCGGCGTCGCCGGAGCTATCCGGTTCCGTCAAGCGCATCTCCGCCATGCCGCCGCCGAAAATGGTGTGAAAGGCTTCGGAGAAGCTCTTGTTGATGGCGTGGAAGGCGTGCTCAAACTTTTCCTTGGTGGCGAGGTCGAGTTCGGCGATGGCCTGCTGAGTATCCGCAATCGACCGCAACAGGTCGTCGCGTTCGCGCGTTAGGAACGTGAAGCGCTGCTCGCACTCGTTGAACTCTTCGAGCGCCATCATGTTGACCGGGCCCATCGACTCGATGCGCTGCTTCATTTCACGATAGTTGGTTTCCGCGATGGCCAGTTCTTCGCCGGACATGAAAGCGGCTTCCGTGGCGATCAGATCCTCGGGCTGCGCGTTCACTTCGCTCATGCACGTTTCGCGCAGATGCTCGCGGTCCGAGTCATTCTTGGCCCGGCCGACTTCTGCGTGGCTGCGCTGTTCACGAAGTTCCTGCAGCGACTGGCGGCCCATCCGCAGGTGGTCTTCCATTTGCGCCACGCGCGTGCGGGCGGCGTCCCATTCCTGCTCGAGTTCCCGCTGGCGGTTTTCCAGGCGCAGCTTTTCGCCGCGAAGTCCCTCGAGCTGCAGAACGAGGTCTTCGGTTTGCCTGGCAAGGGCACTAGTCTCGTCGAGAATAGATGTTACTTGTTGCTGAAGAGCGGTTTCGCGGCGCCCAAGTTCGGCGCGCTCTTCGTTCAGTCGAGCGGCGAGTGCTTCCGCGGCCACGAGCCGCTCATTCATCGCGGCGAATTCGGCGCGGCCTGTCGCGAGTTCATTCTGTTCCGATTGGATGGACCCGCGAAGTTGGACGAGTGCCTCCGCAAGCCGTACGCTTTCGGCATCGGCCTCGGCGCGGCTCAGCGCGGCGGCGGCATGCTGGTTCTTCGCGCGCTCGGCGCGTTGCCGAGCACTTTCCACGTCCAGGCGGATGCGCGCGAGTTCGTTCTGGCAGACGGTGAGTTCCAGCCCGAGGCGGGCCAGTTCACTCTGCATTTGGCCGTGGCGGTGCATGGCGGAGATGGCTTCGCGTTCCGCTTCGCGCTGCTTCTGATTGATTTCTTCGAGCGCCTGTTCCGTGAAACGCAGCTCGGCAGCGGCGGCTTCGAGCGCGGCCTGCTTTTCATTCATTTCATGATCGATCTGCATCACTTCCGCGTCCAACGCCCGCAATTCGCGCTTCATGCCCAGCGGACCAACTTCGTCGGGCCGGCCGCCTGTAACCATGCGGCCCTGGTAGCAGGTCCCGTCGGGCGTGACGAAGGCGTATTGCGAGTTTTCCCGCGACAATTTTTCCGCCGCTGCCGCGCTATCCGTCAAATACGCGGAGCGCAGCCGGGGCAAGAATTGTTTCGCCGCCGCACCAAGCGGATCGCGGAACTCCACCAGCTTGTCGAGCCGCGAGATGACTCCGTCTTCCGCCCGGAAATTCACGATCGGCTCGTATTCGGAGGAGAGACGCAGGTTCCGGAGCGAATCTACAAAGAATGTCGCCCGGCCACCCACTTCATTGCGGAGCATGGAAACGCCAGCGCGCGCGTGGTCGTAGGTTTCGACAACTACGTATTCCAGCTCGTCGCGGAGGTACTGCTCGATGGCGGCTTCGTGTTGTTCCTCGACTTCGGCGTAATCGGCCAGCACGCCGACGGCACGAAAATCCTGCCCGCCACCGCGCTCGTTGGCGGCAAAAAGTTTCTGCACTGCGTCCGCCGTGTAAGAGCGATCGTTCAGAATTTGGGTAAGCGTCGAATGCCGCGCGCGAACCCCCGCCAACGAATCGCGGAGCGCAGCCGCCTCTTTTGACAGGGCATCGCGCTGCTCGCGGAATCCGGCGAACTTGGCCTGAAGCTCCGCGGCGCTTTGTTTCAGCGCATTGAGTTGAGCGGTTGCGGATTCATGATCGAAAGCAGCGCGTTCGGCATCATCGCGCGCGCGCATCGAAGTTTCCAGCAAGTCGTGCTCGTTTGCTTCGAGCTTCCGCAGCGCTCCGGCCTGGTGCACGAGCGCCTCTTCGGCTTGCTTTTGCTCGCCATGCAGGAGCAGCAGGCTTTCGCCGGCTTCCGATGAGGACCGGCGCAGCGCTTCTAGCCGCGCTTCGGATTCGGCAATCTGGGCGGCGCGGGACTCGGCGCGTTTCGCAAACTCCTCCACGCGAGCGGTCAAAACTCCCGATTCTTCTCGCAACAACGTAACCGCCTGAATCTGCGAAGCACTTCGCGATTCCCACTCAACGGCCTGCGCTGTGGCTTGCGCTAGTTCCGCGTCAACCTCGGCGTGACGCCCGGCGAGCTCCGCGCCACGCTGGCGGTTGAACGCGATGCGATTTTCGCTGCGGTCGGCTTCGAGCGCCGTGAGATTCAAGACATTCTGGTTCTGCCGGATTTCGGCATCCAGTTCGTAAATCCGCTGGTTCAGCCGGTCCTGCTCGCCTTCCTGCTGCTGGATGGCGGTGGCGCGCTGCGATTCGGCGGCGGTCAGTTCTTCGAGTTGTTTGCTGGTGCGCTCGGCTTCGGCGTCCAGTTCGCGCGCCTTGCCCGCCAACATCTGGCGAACGATGCCGCGCATTTGGTCGCGGATTTCGGAATAGCGGCGCGCCTTGGCGGCCTGGCGCTTCAACGAGCCAAGCTGCTTTTCGACTTCCACCACGATGTCGTTGACGCGCGAGAGATTGAGCTTGGAGGATTCCAGCTTGGCTTCCGCGAGACGCTTTTTGGTTTTGAATTTCGTGACGCCGGCGGCTTCTTCGATGATGGCGCGGCGCTCCATGGGCTTGGTGGAGAGAATCAGGCCGATGCGGCCCTGCTCAATGATGGCGTAGGAGTCCGGGCCCAGGCCGACGCCCATGAACATTTCCTGGATGTCGCGGAGCCTTCCCACGCGGCCGTTGATTAAATATTCGCTTTGGCCGGAGCGGTAGAGCCGCCGGCTGATGACGACTTCGCCCGGTTTCATAGCCAGAACCGGCTTGTCTGCCGATTTTTTCTTCCGTTTGAACTTGCCACCGGGTTCAGCCGGGGATGGGGCTGAACCGTCAGCGGCAGCTTCATGCGTTTCGGGGGCCTGCGCGGGGTCGAGCGAGAGAATCTCGGTCACGTCGGTCAAGGCTGGGTTTTCGCTGGTTTCGGTGAGCAGGGTCGCAGAATTCGTGGCAGAGTCTGACGCCGCGCTTTCCATCACGAAGCGGGCGGCTTCGGCAAGCTCGGGATCTTCCATGGTGATGGTGACTTCGGCGAGTCCCAGCGGAGGGCGCTTGGTGGTGCCATTAAAAATGCAATCGGCCATGCGCTCGGCGCGCAGTGATTTGTGGCTCTGTTCGCCGAGAACCCAGGAAATGGCATCCACGACATTGGATTTGCCGCAGCCGTTTGGCCCGACGATGCAGGTCGTGCCGGACCCGCTGAACGTGACTACAGTGCGCTCGCAAAACGACTTAAAGCCAACGATTTCCACTTTTCGCAGCTTCAGCAAGATGTCCCCTTTTGGTCGTCAACTTCTCCGCGGCTGCCGGCACAAAACTCGAAACCAAATGGATAACAGCGAAACCCAGCCATTGCCTGCGGCTGCGGCGAAAAGGCGCGAAGAGAGACGACGTTTCGTTCCTCGAGGGGAGGGTCTTCGGAACGACAGGCCAACCCTACACGGGTCGCCTGTCAAAACGTTTGGCAGGTTCTCAGTCAGAGGCCCAGCCGCCTGGCGCAAGGATGGCGGTACGGAAAAAAACACTAACACGATGCGCAACGCGTGTAAAGGCCTGCGCTACAACTTGTGGCCGCTTTGCCAACGCCACAAGCGATCTTTGTATGTCCGATGCGTTGTCTTGAGCCTATCGGGTTGTCGGCGATGCTTCCTTTAGATGCTTGTCGTACCAGGCGAGGATGCGGTTCAGGCGATCCAGGAGGTGCCTCTCCTCGTGGAAGCCGTGAGGCTCGCGAGGGTAGACGACCAGCTCGGTCTCCACGCCATAGCGTTTCAGGCCGCGGTAGAGTTCCTGGCTTTGGCCTGGGGGATCGACCGGGTCGGCGTCTCCTTGGAGAATCAACGTCGGCGTTTTCACATTCTTGAGATGGACGAAGGGCGAGCTGTTCAGGAATCCGGCGACCTTGTCCGGCTCATACGGCGCGCCATAGAACCATTCATCGTAGGCGGGGCCTTCCTCGGTGCCGTATTCGGAGATTAGGTTAGAGAGGCCCGCACCAGAGACAGCAGCTTTGAAACGAGTGGTTTGTGTAATCGCCCATTCTGACATGTAGCCACCGTAAGACCAGCCGCCGATGGCCAGCTTTTCGGGATCGGCGATGCCCCGCGCGATGAGGTCGTCGACACCGGCCATGACGTCCCGGTAATCGCCGCCGCCCCAGTCGCCGCGATTCATCTCAATGAATTTTTCGCCGTAACCGCTCGATCCGCGAATGTTGGGATAAAAGATCGCGTAGCCGCGCGCCGCAAGGAGCTGCCCCCATGTTTCAATGGAGTCCTGCCAGGCGCCCGTGGGGCCGCCGTGGATCACGGCGATGAGTGGCAGCTTCGATTTGCCGTCGTAGCCAGGCGGTTTCAGGAGAGCCGCTTCGATTTCCAGGCCGTCGAAGGACTTGTACTTGTAGAACTCCGGTGCGCTGAGCGTGTACTGCTTCCACGATTCATTCAAGTGAGAAATCTGCTTCGGCGCGCTCTTCTGGTCCCAAAGCCACAATTCCTGGGGAGTCGTCGCGGTTTGTCCAGCAAAGGCGACCTCACCGGAATCGAACACGCCGAAGGCATTTGGATTGGCCGGTATTGCCGCGACATCCTTGAGCGCGCCTTCCGCAGTGAAAGCGATGAACTTCGTGTGGAAGCCATCGCCTACGACTGCGAGCAGCCCACCGTCCCTGGACCAGCGGTAGTCAAAGACGGGCCGGTCAATGCTGGCGCCGGTGAGATTCTGAGCGGCCTTGTCGCCGTGATGAGCGAGCATTAGGTCGTGGGGAGTAGGGCCGTCTTCGCGGCAGCCAACGAACGCCATCCTTAGGCCATCCGCAGCGACGCGAATATTAGCGAAGGGCCCGCGAGGTGCGAGGACCTGTGTCATCGAGTTGACCGCCTTGCGGTTACCGTTAACCGCGTCCCAGAGGCGAAAGAAAAAAATGCGCTCGGTGTTCTGATCCGATTCGGGGTGGTCCGTGGCGCTGAGCATCAGACCGGAGCCGGAAGGATGCCACACGGCTTGGCTGATTTTCCATTTGGGTTCAGTGAGGGCTTTGGCTTCTCCGGTGTCGATAGTGAGCAGCCACAGGCGGGCGTGCTTATCATCTTTGTCAGCCACGCGCGCGTCGTCTTTGTCTTTTTCCTTCTTTTCTTCCGCTTCGGTCTTGGCGTCGGGGGCAAGAAAGGCGATCTGTTTGCCGTCGGGAGACCAGGCAAAATTCTGCACGCCGCGCTTTCCTTTGGTCAGGGCGCTGGCTTCGCCGCTGTTCGCGTGCATGGCGTAGATCTGCTGCTGTTCGTCGCGGTCGGAAAGGAAAGCGAGCTGTTTGCCATCGGGCGACCAGCGCGGCCAGAAATCGGACTTTGCGGAGTAAGTGAACTGCCGCAGCGAACCGGACTGCTTCTCGTAAAGCCAAATGTGGCGCGCGCGGCGTTCTCCCTTCGAGGGTTCCGTGACCACGAACGCCAGACGGTTGCCGTCGGGGGAGAATTGCACGTCGGAAATGGTGCGCAGGTTCAAAGAATCTTCGGGAGTCAACAGCTTGGGCGCACTGGCCTTGGGTGGGTCCTGTCCAAGGATGGGTGTCGCAAGAGTTGAGAGAACAAGCAGTGCCCCGGCGGAAAGAGAACGATTCATCGATAGCTCCTTCACTAGATGAGAAAGAGGACTGTAACCGCGTGAGCTGCAGCGGTCAATTAGGACCAAACAGGTCGCATTATGCGAAGCTTCGCGCAACAACCCGCAGCTTCGAGATTGCTACGCTTCAAAAGGCTCGGCTACAATCGAGCGCTTATTCGTTTGCGGAAAGAGACCATCTAGAGCCCATGGCCGATATTCAGCTGCACAACACGCTGAGCGGGAAAATCGAGAATTTCGTTCCGCAAAAAGCGGGCGAAGTGCGCATGTACACGTGCGGGCCGACGGTTTATGACTACGCGCATATCGGGAATTACCGCACGTTCGTGTTTCAAGATATTTTGCGGCGGTTCCTGAAGCTGCGTGGATTCAAGCTGAACCACGTGATGAACCTCACGGATGTGGACGATCGCATCATCGCGAATGCCGCTGCCGCCGGCGTGAGTATCCGCGACTACACCGCGAAATTTGTGCAGGCGTTTTTCGACGATTGCAAAACGCTGAGCATCGAAGAACCGGAGCACTGGATTCGTGCCACGGACCATATCGACGATATGGTTAAGCTGATCCAGCGGCTCCAGGAAAAATCATTCACGTACCCGGGTGAAGGTTCGATTTATTACCGCATCGCAAAATTCCCCGGGTACGGAAAGCTCTCCAAAATCGATCTGACGGGCATTCAGGCGGGCGCGCGTGTCGACAACGATCGCTACGAAAAAGAGAGCGCGCGGGATTTTGCGCTGTGGAAAGCGCCGAAACCGGGAGAGCATTTCTGGGAGACGGCGCTCGGTCCTGGACGCCCCGGCTGGCACATTGAGTGTTCCGCGATGGCCATGAAGTATCTCGGCGAGACGCTGGATATTCACACCGGTGGAATCGACCTGGCATTCCCACACCACGAAAACGAAATTGCGCAGAGCGAGGGCGCGACGGGCAAACCTTTCTCGCGGTACTGGCTGCATGCCGAGCATTTGCTTGTCGAAGGCGAGAAGATGTCGAAGTCTCAGGGGAATTTCTTCACGCTCCGTGATTTGTTTGCGAAGGGTTACAAGCCTTCCGCTCTGCGGTTTGCTCTGGCCAGCGTTCCTTACCGCAAGCAGCTCAATTTCACGTTCGATGGTTTGCAACAGGCGGCAAGCTCGGTGGAACGGCTGCGGAATTTCGCCGATCGTTTGAAGCGCGGAAAATTTCCCGGTGGCAAGCAACAGGGCATGGCCGGGCGCATCGCAAAGGCAGCGGAAGAGTTTGACGCGGGGCTTGCGGACGACTTGAATACGGCGCGGGCGCTGGCGGCAGCGTTCGACCTGGTGCGCGAAGCTAATATCGCCGTCGATAAAGGCGAATTCCGCCAGGGTGACGTCACCGCAGTGCTGGAGTTTCTGGATACTTTCGACAGGGTTTTCGCCGTCGTGAAAGACAACGATGCCGAGAAACTTCGCACGCTCGGATACGGCAGCGCGGAGAGTGGACCGGGCGACATCGAGATCGATCGGTTGGTCGCGGAACGCAATGACGCCAAGAAAAAACGCGATTTCGCCGCTGCAGACCGCATCCGCAAAGAGCTCGCAGATCGTGGTATAATGATTGAGGACGCTAAAGATGGCAGCGTCCGCTGGAAACGCAAGTGAGCCTTAACCTTCAAATTCGCCCTTCTTTCCTCCCGGGGAACTGCCCGCCGGCCGCCCAGCGGCCAGAACTCTACGGCGTAGACTAGCTAAGTTCTCTTTCTCTCTCTCTCTCAGGCCACTCCCGGATCCGTCCGTTCGGGCGCCTGCTTTCGCCCCGCAGTTCTCGATCAACTCCAACCTTTTGATTTCTTCCATGGAGGAAGACATGCTAACGACTTTGGAAGCGAAAACACCCCGGATCGTGACTGCGCTGCCCGGGCCGAACGCCAAGCGAGTACTGGAGCAAGACGCGAAATTCATGTCGCCATCGTATACGCGCGATTACCCGCTGGTGGCCAAGCGCGGGCACGGCGCGATCGTGGAAGACGTGGACGGTAACGCCTTTCTCGATTTCGCTGCCGGTATCGCCGTGTGTTCGACCGGCCATTGTCACCCGAAAGTTGTCGCTGCGATTCAGAAGCAAGCGGCCGAGTTGATTCACATGTCCGGCACGGATTTCTATTACGAAAGCATGCCGCAACTGGCAGAGCGGCTGGGCCGAACGATGCCAGGCGCGGAAAGCAAGAAGGTCTTTTTCACCAATTCGGGGACCGAGGCGATCGAAGGCGCCATCAAACTGGCGAGATACGCCACGAAGCGCGACAAGCTCATCGCGTTTTACGGCTGCTTCCACGGCCGGTCGATGGGCGCTCTTTCGCTTACGGCGTCCAAATCGACGCAGCGCAAAGGATTCGGCGCGCTGCTCAGTGGAATCGAACACATCCCTTATCCATATGCCTATCGCTGCGCGCACGGCCATACCGAGGAGACCTGCGGCGCGGAAATTCTCGAACAGCTCGAAGCGCAGATTTTCAAGCGCTTGTTCGATCCGGAGGATGTCGCGGGTATCATCATCGAGCCGATTCAAGGAGAAGGCGGGTATGTGCCCGCGCCGAAGTTTTTCTTACAGGAATTGCAGCGGATCTGTCGGCAACACGGAATCATGTTTATCGTGGACGAAGTGCAGTCGGGAATGGGACGCACGGGGAAGTGGTGGGCCAGTGAACACGCCGGGATCGAACCGGACATTCTTTGTTCCGCCAAGGGCATCGCCAGCGGCATGCCGCTCGGCGCGATGGTCGCGAAAGAAAGCGTGATGCGATGGAAGCCGGGCTCACACGGCACGACGTTCGGCGGGAATCCGGTGTGCATCGCGGCAGCGCTGGCCACCATGGACCTGATCGAGAGCGAATACATGGAAAACGCCCGCCGCATGGGCGACTATCTCTTCGGGCGAATGGCCGATTGGACGAAGAATTTCAAGATCGTGGGCGATGTACGAGGACGCGGCTTGATGATCGGCATTGAGATCGTGCGGGATCAGCGGACGAAGGAAAAGGCCGCGGATCTGCGCAACGCGATCGTCGATCTGGCTTTTCATAAAGGCCTGCTGGTGCTCGGCGCAGGAGAGAACACCATTCGCTTGTCGCCACCGCTCCTGATCGATCGGGAACAGGCGGACTTTGCCGTGCGGACGCTGGAAGATTGCTTCCGTGAAGCGGGGAAGAAGGCGTGATTCGAGGCGTGAAAATGGAAACCAGAAAATAGAAGCGGAAACCTCAGGGTCCCGTGGCGGCCGCAGAAGAAGTATGGCAGCCACGGGATTTTTGTTTATACTGCGCGGGAGCCTGGG
>DATNLB010000107.1:0-2546 GCA_035603095.1 Candidatus Acidiferrales bacterium | reverse complement strand
TGTAACTTGCCTCCGACGCACGGTCTTCACTTCGGACTGCTTCAGACAAGTTAGGGTCATGCTCTTGGAACACTCACCGCAGAGCCAGAAGTGTTCCAGCGATTTGCTGCCGTTCCCCGCGGACGTGGCAAAGGCATAAATCTTTCCGTCACGCAAGGAGCGGAGTTCACGCCGGCAGTCCGGATTGGCACATTGGCTGACCATCAGGCTCTCTAGTCTTCCAAACCGGTTCCTTCCAGCCATGTATCCGCCGACTCGGCAATACCAATTCAGCCCACAGGCACCGCATCGGATACGAGCGCCAGGGCTGCTCGCGCGCAATCGACGTCGTTCTGCACTGCGGGCGCCCCGCTCACCCCGATCGCCCCGACAACTTCTCCGTTCACCTTAATTGGAAACCCCCCACCCCACGCCGCCACACGTGCAAGCGTAGGGAGGCCGGCCAAGAGCGACGGGTCGCCCTGAATAAAGTTGAAAAAGTCCTGCGTGGAGACGCCGAACAGAGCTGTGTACGCCTTATTCTGCGCAATCTCTATGGTAGGGATCGGGGCCCCATCCATCCGGCTAAAGGCCTTGAGATTGCCGCCGTCATCGAGAATCGCTACGTTCTCGCTAACGCCAATTTCTCTGGCTTTCGCCACCGCTTCATCCACCATTTTCTGTGCTAGCTCATAAGAGATGCTGTGTTTCTTCACCACGTTAGCCATTGGACACCTTCCTCGACTTGGATATTTATTGCGTGTTGATCATTCCTGCATTTCGCGCAATCTAGGCGGCCTTCTCTGTCCTGCAGAATCAACCTCGCCGAGATTCGCAACGTGACTTCGCGTGCGTTGGTTCAGGCAATCATTCCGCCATCCACGTTAAGATTGGCCCCGGTTATGTACGAGGACTCCGGACCGGCGACAAACGCCACCAACGCGGCGACCTCATCAACGTGCCCATAACGGTCGAGTGCTGTGAAGGCCTTCTGAGGTACCGCCCAATCGCCCGTGGCTGGATTCGTATCCGTGTCGATCGGTCCCGGCTGGATATTGTTGACGGTGATGCCCCGGCTCCCTACCTCTCTGGACAATCCCTGAGAGAACATCTTGACCGCTCCCTTTGTGGCCGAGTAGGGCACGAGGCCGGGCGTCAGGGCACGCTCGCCTACGGCCGAGCCGATCGAGATGATGCGACCGCCGCTCTTCATGTGCTTGAGCGCCGCCTGCGTCGCGACGAATACGCCGCGGATGTTGATGTCAATCAGGCGGTCCAGCTCCTCCAGCGTGGTCTCCTCGAACCTTTTGGGAACAGCCGTGCCGGCATTGTTCACAAGGACGTCGAGCCGGCCGAATGTCGCCACAGTCTTTTCGACCGCGGCTTTGACGGCGTCGGCATCAGCGGCGTCCGCCTGAATCGCGATCGCCTTCCGGCCAGCGCGTTCAATCTCCTTGACGACCGACTCGGCCGCGTCAGCACCCTTCGTGTATGTGATGGTCACGTTCGCTCCGTCCGCGGCCAGACGCTTGGCGATTGCAGCACCAATGCCGCGCGAGCCACCCGTAATGAGTGCAACCTTTCCCTCCAGGTTCTTAGGCACTGTTTTTCTCCTATTCCTCTACTCTCGCTCTTTGCCGATCCAGTCGCGTATGTACGGCGAGCAGTTGAGGAGCGTGATGCCTGCTGCTTCGCAGCTGCCAAGGAATCGAACAGCCTCAACGTCGACCAAATTCAGGTCCTCCAAGTCCAGCGCGATCTTCGATTCGCTCTCCCTAATCTGCTTCTCCAACTCGGGTAGGTGCTCCGCCCGCATCCGGCCTATCAGTCGAATATTCGTTCGGTGCCCGTCCCAGTACTTTTCGATCTTCAAGGTCATGTTCGACCCATCGGGCAATTCACGCCTCCAACAACGGCAATCCCATTGCCACTCCTACTTGGTTGATTTATTGGTTTTTAGGTGTTGGAGTCAGGCTGTAATTTCAGCGTTTGCCGAAAATTCAGCGTGAGGCCGCCCGTCCTTAAAACTGCTAACATTGTCCTGACATCCCGGTGGACTGAGCGAATATGAGTGAGTTGGCCCAAAATGCGGAAAGCCAAGAACTGAGCGATGCTCCGGAAAAGCTCCGCCAGGAGGCAGCCCGGCTCCAGGCCCTCATCGACACGGTTCCATCTTTCTTGTGGACGAGCTTCCCTGATGGGTCCAAAGAATTTCTAAACCGACGTTGGTACGAGTACACCGGCCTGACCCCGGAACAGGGGAAAGGTTGGGGTTGGAAGGTGGTCGTTCACCCCGATGACTTGGATCGACTCATTCGTGAATGGCTTGCCTTGCTGAATGACCCCAAACCAGGCGAACTGGAAACCCGCATCCGGCGATATGACGGAGAATACCGATGGTTCCTTATACGTGTCCTTCCGGAATTCGACGCTGAAGGCAACGTCGTCAGGTGGTTAGGAAGCGATACCGACATCGAAGATCGAAAAAGGACGGAGAAGAAACTCCTTGAGGAGGAGCGGGAGCTTCGCCGGATTACCGATGCTATACCGCAAACCATTGTCGTCCT
>DATNLB010000214.1:0-3362 GCA_035603095.1 Candidatus Acidiferrales bacterium | reverse complement strand
CGTAACAGTCTCGATTCGGGATACGTTAGAACGAATACTTCAAAGAGAACTGGATGAAGCGCGGATTACCAATCGTCGAGTTGATCTTCGCCAGCGAACTTGGGTTTTCGACGTCCGTGGCTGGCGGATTGGCGAACGAAGGATGGTTGGCCACGTTGAGAAACTCGGCGCGGAACAGAACGCTTTGGGTTTCGGCGATGCGAAAAGTCTTGCCAATAGACAAGTCCATGTTCGCCTGATGTGGCCCAATAAAGCAATTGCGAGGAACGTCGCCAAAACCCGTCGAGCCATCCGGCCCGACTACTGGCGCCATCATGAAGGCGTTGGGGTTCACGAAGTTATTTAGCCGTGACTCATCGCTCCCAGGGGTGACCGCGTTGCGGCAACTGAATCCGGGGGCGAAACCGGCCGAAAATGACGAGCCGCCGTCCAGTTGTAATGCGGTGCCGCCGCCGGAATCCAGAACCGAGAAAGGCGCACCCGATTGCACCGTGAGCACGCCGCTGGTTTGCCAGCCACCCAGCGCCCGCCCCTTGATCCCGCCGGTGTTCTTGTAGAAAGGCAGTTCGTAGACGAAGCTGGTGATGGAGCGATGCCGGTGATCGAAATCCGAGAGGCCGCGGGAGCCGCGCGGATTGTTCTGATCGTTGAAAAAGTTGACAAACGCCACACTGACCGTTGAGTCGTCGTCGATCGATCGGGAATAGGTGTAGGCGCTCTGGAGATACAGACCCCCGGCGAAGTGATGCGCAACAGTGAGCTGCATGGAATGGTAGATGGAGTTGGCAATGGGTGAGAAAGCTTCAAAGCCGGAAGGCCCAAGGGGTTGCAAAGGCGCCCTTGCCGCGGCGTTCGCGATGGTATTTTGGGTAATGGTGAATTTCTGCCCGTTTTGCGCGGTCAATGTAATCGGATTCTGAGGACTAACCAGGTTGGCCTGGTCGGGATCGTAGGTCACACGCAAGTGCGTGCCCTTGGTTCCTACGTAGCCGACCGAGACGAACCAGTTTTTCCCCAGGTCCCGCTCCACGGACAGGTTCCACTGCTGGGTCGTTGCCGAGATCCAGTGGAGCGGCACTGCCAGAGCGCCGAATGAGTTGACGTTGCCCGGACCAAATATCGGCGCCTGGGTTGTGTCGCCGCCGGGGAAGCCCTGAAAGAAAGAAGGAGTTGGCACGAAGTTGGCGCTCACCATGCCCGGACCCGGGATTAACGCCGGTCCGCTGCAATTCTGGTTTACAAAAAAGAGGCAGGACAAACTTCCCGCCGGCAGCACGGAGGGAACGCTGACAACTAAAAAGGGTGGGTTAAAGGACAGGTTGTCCACCGCGCCTATGTCTTCACGATTGGCGTAAATGCCGTAGCCGCCACGGAGCACTGTTCTGTGATCTCCAAAGAGGTCGTAAGCGAAGCCGATGCGCGGCTCCGGGACGGTGGCGTAATTGTTGCGCAGGAGCGTACGGTTAAGGTTCCCGGTGAAACCGGGAATCTTGAACCGGCTGACGCAGGAGCCATACACGAAAGGCTGCCCGGTTGACGCCGCCGTCGTATCTACATTCGCGATCTGGCAGAGCTTGTCATACGGCGCGCCGACGAACTCCAGGCGAAAGCCGAGGTTCAGCGTCAAGCGCCCGGTCGCTTTATAGTCGTCCTGGGCAAAGAGGGCATAAGCGGGGAAGCGGTAGTCGTGGTTGGCCGCGCCACCACTGCCCAAAGCCACCACGGGGGAGCCCAGCAGGAAGTTTTGAAAGTCCGTCACTGGGAAAGGGGCGCCGGGAACGAAGAACACCAGAGGATTGCCGATAACGTTAAGGATTCGGCGCATGCTGGTGTGGTCCAACTCGCCGCCGAACCGGAGGGTGTGTGACCCGCGTGTCCAGCTCATCGTGTCTTCCACAATGAAGGAGTCCGAGAGCTCGAATTGACCGCTGCCGGGAAACGGGCCAAACGCAAAACTCCCCAACTGGAACCGATCGATTCCCAGGCTGCCGCCGGGCTGGACAATGCCCAGTTGCGCTGCGGTAGCTGTGTTTTGGCCAAGCAGGTCGTCGCGGATGATGTTGACCCCAAAGCGGAATTCGTTCGCCAGGCGATTGTTGAAGATGTGGGTCTCGGTGATGCCGCCGAAACGTCCGCGCAGCGGAATGTCGAGCGGAAAATTCAGGTTGTTTTCGGCCGCCGGGCCGCCGGTTTGAACCTGGAAGGAATCCGCGCCGAAAGGCTGAAACCTCTCGGAGTCGGACCAGAAGAAGCGCCACGCCAGGCTGTCCTTATCGCCGCGAAAATGGCGGTCCCAGTTGACCAAGAACTGGTCCTCGGTGTATCTCCCGACAGAGGAGATCGTCAGCAGGCCGGTATTTAGGTTACCCGCATTGTCTAACCCCGGAGTGCCCGGCACTTTGGGGAAAAGGAAGGGGCCACCGAACTGGTTGTTCTGCGCGTTCAGAAGCTTCACCGCCACCGGATCGAGATTAGTCACCCCCGAGGGAAGGCCATTCGGGAAAAAGGTTTTGATCAAGGTGGCCTCGTCGCGCATGTCCGGGAGCACCGGGATGGTGGCGTTGATCAGCGTTCCAGGCGAGCCGCCAGCGCGCTGGCGCGAGCCCTGATAATTCAAGTAGAGGTACCCAAGCTGCGCCTTCCGGCCAACCGGTCCGCCTCCGTCTGCCCCGAAGATGTTTTGCTGTATCCGGGGCCTGGGTTTGCCGGCCTCGTTGAGGAAGAAGTCATTGGCATCCAGTGAGGTGTTGCGAAAAAACTCCCAGGCATCGAAATGGTATTTGTTTGCGCCAGTTTTCAACACGGCGTCGATGTTGCCGCCGCCATTGCGGCCCTGCGTGGCGTCGTAGAGGCTGGTGGAGACCTTGAATTCCTCGATGGCGTTGGCATTCGGAATGGGGGTAAAGGTCAACTCTCCACTGGCGAAATCGGCGGAAGAGATTCCTTCGATCAAGTAGTTGTTATTGGTCTCTCGCTGGCCATTCACGTCGATCCTTGCGGTGCCGCGGCCCAAGTCCCCGGCATTGTTGATATCCGAAGACGCGCCCGTCGAAAGCGAGAGCAGTTGCTGAAAATTTTGAGTGGGGAGAGGCAGGGTGGAAACCGCCGCAGCACCGAGGGCTTCCCCCATCGTGGCATCGGCCGTAGTAATCGTGGTGACCTCCGCCGAAACCGTCACCACCTCGGTCGCTTGGGTCACTTTCAGTACCGCTGTCATCCGCGTGGTTTCCGTCACGCGCACCAGGGCGCCGGAGAATTTCGTCTTGGCAAAGCCGGTCGCGCTCACCTCGACGGAGTAAGAACCCACCGGGAGAAGAGTGGCGGTGAAGGAGCCCGAAGAATCCGTTGTCAAGTCCCGTACC
>DATNLB010000547.1:0-3348 GCA_035603095.1 Candidatus Acidiferrales bacterium | reverse complement strand
TGAGCGTCAATCCCAACTACGCGATTGCGTACGCTAATCGCGCCAACAACGAGATTCGTCAACGCGACTTGGACGGCGCGCTGGCCGATTGTAACAAATCCATTGCGCTCAATCCGAACTCGTCGCTGCCGTACTACACTCGCGGCTACGTTTACGCTTACAAAGGCGAGGCAAGCAAAGCCATTGCCGATTGGGACAAGGCGATGCAGATGCAGCCTGCTTTTCGTGCCGAACTCGAGCCTCTCGTCCGAAAGCTTGGCGGCCGTCGTCAAGGCAGAACCACTGGTGAATCAATTGCCGACTCGCAAGTGACCGATTCGGTTAATCCCGCTCAGCGACTCGTCGGCACCTGGCAGGGTGGGCGTCACCGAATGCAATATTTCGCCGACGGAACCTTCGTCACCGATCCCCATCTCGTGCCGAATCCTCCCCGAGGGCAATGGCGCGTCGAGGGCGACCGATTGATCGAGTATGCTCCGCAGAGTGGCATCACGATAAAGCTGAATATTGTCTCAGTGACTGACCGTGACTTGGTCACCCGCGACGACGAAGGACACACTTATCGAAGCACCCGAATCCCCGAGGAGCAGGCCGACCGCGAGAAAGCGAATTGGTGAAAGAAAGATCTATTTCGCCGCCGTTGTGGTCGTCGGAGAAGCTTATCTAATTTCCAGGTTACCATTTTTCGCACGTCGGAGCGAGGGAAGCGGCGGAAGCCGAGTGGCAGAAGGCCGTCGCGATCAATCCCGACAACGAAAAATACGTTAATGCCAACAGAAAGAGATTTGCGCCAAAGGAGAGATCCAGGAAGAATTAAACTGCCGGTCAGTCATTTCACGTTTGAGCACTGCTTCGCCGCTATGAGAGGGGACCGTCATGCGGCGGCACCGCGCTTCGCCAGCCACTCGAGTGATCAAAACCCAGATCCAGGCCGCAAGCTCGGACGCACTACCAAAGAGCGTCGACGGTTACCGCATCTAACGGAATCGCTTCGCGAGTGGATATGTGAGATTCATGCTCTCACGGCTTGAGGGCTTCTTACGCGGTCAAGGGCTACTCTAGATCATTTCCTGAGTGCCGGAAGACCGTTTACACGGTAAGCGGGGACTGTTAACGCTGAAACAGTGGTTCTAACCGTGTTTTCTTTTTTGTTTGCCATGCAACTAACTGTTTAAGTGGACCTTAAACATATTTCAGGTTTCGGGATTATGGCTACA
The DNA here is from genome assembly GCA_035603095.1 of Candidatus Acidiferrales bacterium. Lineage (GTDB taxonomy): Bacteria > Acidobacteriota > Terriglobia > Acidiferrales > UBA7541 > Acidiferrum. The sequence goes on along the minus strand of DATNLB010000547.1, from coordinate 2,131 downwards.
AACGCACTTTGAGATAGTCGAGGATCGTTTGCTGGTCGGGTTCAGGCGTGGTGACTTTCTTGAACTCCACAGTGCCCATCGCGATCTTTTCGCGGCGGATCGCCGCCAGGCGCTCGATCACGTTGCGCACTGTCCACTGTCGATCTTTGTTGGTGCCGTCGGCGGCGAATAAAGGTTCCAGCCGCTGCTTGAGATGCCACTGCAAGTAGTAGGCCAGCGTGCAGAGAAAGACGTGACTTCTGATTCGATCATCGGTCTTGTGGTAGACGGGCCGTACTTCGAGTTGCACGGTCTTGAGACTGCGGAACGCCTCCTCGACCAAGCCCAGCTTTTTGTAGGAGGCGACTACTTCGCTCGCAGCCATCTTCTCTTTGGGCACTTCACCACTGACAATGTAACAGCCGTCGAAGAGTTTTTCGGCCACGATCTTGTCTTGGTCAAAGTTCCAAGAGAGCCGTCCATCGATCACATCCCAGCGGACGAATTTGCCCATCTTGGAACGCTCCAGCACCCGGCCTACGCGTGTTCCCAGCGTCTTTGCGCTCGCCCGACGTTTTGAGCGGGCTATTTTGTCGAGTTCTGCGCGGGTGCGCTCCAGAAGCCGCTCACGCGTCTTGGCTTCGCGCCCGGCAGTCTGCGGGTTGCGACATAGACAGTAGCGCCGCTTGGGCTCTTCGGGATCAATGACCTCAACGATCTGTCCCTCATCAAAAAGCTCCGCCGTGATGACCTTGCGTTCCAGCAGTCCGACAATCTGGCGATGGGTTAATGCCGAGATGGTGTGCAGACCTTCGATCCCCTTGATCTTTTCAGCGACCGTTTTGGTAATCATGCCTCGGTCACCGACAAAGATAATTTCTTTCAATCCGTATTGACGCTGCAATTGGGCGATCTTCTCAGGCACGGTGGAGGCGTCCTGGGTGTTACCGGCAAAAACTTCGACTCCAACCGGACAACCCTCTGCGCTGCACAGTAAAGCGATCACCATCTGTTCGTGACCCCTCTTGCCATCGCGATTGTAGCCGAAGGTGACGATGTCGCTCTGGGTGTAGGCTCCTTCAAAGTAGCTGCTGGTAATATCGTAGAGCACCAAGTGACCATCCTGGAGATGACGAGCTGCCAAGGTGCGCTGAATCGCGCTCTGGCGCTCCAGAAGCCGATCCATCGGCAGATAACAATGGAGGTCAACATCGACTTTGCCTTCCACGCCCGACAGTTCCCACAGAGCGGTGTTTTTCCACTGGTTGGAGAGCGCCAGTTTGCTGCCAGAATAGACGATGCGTCCCACGATCATCGCAAGGCAATCCTGGACCCAGGCTTCTTTGCGCGAGTAAAGAGCACGCTCCAGTCCAAGTTCCTTGGCCAGTTCCAGCAGTGCATAGCTAGCTCCATATTCCTTGGAGGCAAGGATCTGGAAATCCTCGGCGGAGCCCTTGGGCACGACATCGCCGCGGAAGGCAGCCTGCAACAATTTGAGTTGCTCTAAAGTCAGGCCGGTGATGCGGCCGTGGGTGGAATGTTTGACTTTGCCGTTCTCGCGATAGGAAGAGCGGATCAGGCCGATCGGATTACCGCGGTGGCGCTGAATTTCGAGATGAAGGGGCAGAGGTTTGCGTTTAATGGCCACTAAATAAGCACATTAAATAGCAATAATCAAGCATAAACGATATATTGTATGGCTACAAATGAAATACGAAATGACTGCGGATCAAGTATTGAAGCGGTTCTCGCGTCAAATCATTAAAAGAAGACGCGTTTAGTCCAACACAACCTATGAGTAGCTGCCCTTAGGTTGTGCACGAGCACGAAAGCATAAGCCGATTGGCCGATAACGGGCCGAAAGATATCGCGAGGATGAGCCAAAGACTCGTTGATACTTCCTTTGGTGATTTCAACGGTCGAGATGTGGCGGTAGCGCGTGTCCAGCAAAATGACGCGCAGAACCTCTTGGTTGAAAAGCTTCATATCGGTGCAGGCTCGATAGATTGACTCCGGGTTGTCGAGCTGCTCAGAACGGGCGTGCTCGGTTTCTGCTATGGCGGACATGCTCGACGCTGCAATCACAGCCTCGGCCTTAGGACGTGGAAGAAATTGACATAGTTCCTGGAGGGACGCGCGAGACAAAGTCTTG
>DATNLB010000344.1:0-4615 GCA_035603095.1 Candidatus Acidiferrales bacterium | reverse complement strand
GGAGCTGCGCGCCGAGCTGCTTCTCGAGAGCGGCAACAATCCTGCCGCTGAAATCACTGATCTGCGCGTCCATCAGGGTCGCTTCGCGGCTTTGAAACGCTACGCGAACGAGCAGCGAATGTTTTCCGGCTGGGACATTTTTCCCGCGGAAAAGATCCGTCGCTTCGATCGAATGGATTTCGCCGATGCCCAACGATTGAATCGTTTTCGTCACATCGGAAAACTTCGTGCCGTCCGCAAGCAACAATGAGAAATCGCGCTCGACCGCCGGGAACCGCGGCAAAGGCTCATACCGGCGGGAATCCTTTGCCAGGCGGAAAACCGTGTAGAAATAGTCGAGCTCCACTTCGGCGAGGAATGCTTCTTGTCTGATCTTGAGTTGCTCGCGAACACGCCGGGCGAGCTGGCCAGCGAAACCGAGTGGGATTTTTAGATTCTCAAGAATCGAGATTGTTCCAACGCGCGCCGGATTAAGCCAGCTAGGTCCGCCCTGTTGCCAGTGCAAGTGGCCGACGAGTTCGCCGATGGCGTCGAGGTCACCCTTAATGTCGGCGAACACCAAATCTCGAGGCGAATCGTACAGGCCTTTTTCGCGCGCCTGGCCCGTTGCGCCAAGCGACAGGATGCGGGTCTCGACTGGTTTGTCCCCATCAAGACGATAGTGACTCGCGATCTCGAACAAGCGGACGTTGCGTTGGCCGTGATTCAAATTCCATTCGAGCGCCGTTACCATGGTCACGGTGCCAGTGGAGCGCAGCACGTTCGCTTCTTCCGAGAGCGGATTCGAAAGACAAGCCGGCGTGACGCCTTCCGGACGGAACAACGCGTCGCGTTGTTCCGCGACGTGGGGAATCGTCAGAATCTCGCGGTAACCGAGGCCGATGAGCCGTTCGCGCAAGCGCGTTTCCGCTTCGTAGTGGGAAAGGCGCGCCGCGCCCTGCCTCGCCGCAGGCAAACGCGGCGGGAATTTATCGAGGCCGTAAATGCGCGCGATTTCTTCGATCAAATCGATTTCGCGTTCGACCTCGGCGCGCCAAGAGGGTTGCGTGCATTCCCACGCCGCGAGGAGCGAGCCTTCCGCGCCGCGGTTTTGGTCGATTCGAACGGGGACGAAACCGAGCGCCCCGAGACTGGCTTCAATTTGTTTGTCCGGGACGTCCGCGCCCATGACGCGGAGAATTTCGGCGCGCGTCACGCGGATTTTTTTCGCGGCGCGCTTTCCGGGATAAATATCGACGACACCGGCGAGCAATTCGCCGTCGGCAAGCTGCAGAATCAATTCCGCAGCGCGGCGAGAAGCGAGCTCGGCCATTTCCGGATCGGCGCCGCGGCCAAAGCGCGTGGATGCTTCGGTGTGCAATTTCAGAAAACGCGCGGCGCGGCGAATGGCGACCGGTTCGAACCAGGCGCACTCGATCAAAACATTTTTCGTGGAAAAGGAAATTTCGGTTTCGGCGCCGCCCATAATTCCGCCGATGCCCACGGCGCGCGAGCCGTCGCCATCGCTGATCATGCAGATGTTCGAATCGAGCTGGCGCTCGATGCCGTCAAGGGTCCGCATTTTTTCGGCAGGCTTGGTGCGGCGGACAACAATTTTGTGATCGCGAAGTTTGTCGTAATCGAAAGTGTGCAGGGGATGGCCAAGTTCGAGCATCACGTAATTCGAAATATCGACGACGTTGCTGATGCTGGCGACGCCGGAAGCTTCGAGGCGGTCCTTCAGCCATTTCGGCGAAGGCTGAATCTTCACGTTTCGAATGACACGGGCGGTGAAGCGGCCACAGAGCTCCGGAGATTGAATTTCGACTTTTACGGCGTCGCCGGCTTTCGCATCACTTTCTGCCGGCTTGGGCGAAACGTGCTTCAGGGGCAGCTTGTAGATCGCGGCGACTTCGCGGGCGATCCCGTAGTGGCCGAGGCAATCAGGGCGATTCGAACTGACTTCCGCTTCGATTACCGCGCCATGCGCGCCGTTCTCGACACCGCCGATATTCGTGCCGGAAAGCGCGAGGCGCGAGGCGAGCTCGTGCGGAGCGGCCGTCACGTCCACGAAATCTTTCAACCAGTTGTAGACGACTTTCATCGGCTATCCCGCTCGCTTGGCAGCCGCCCGGCATACAAATGCGTGGCGTACTTCATTCGCACGCGCCCATCTTCTTGATGCACGCGAAATAGTTCGCCTAGTGCGTCCATCATCGGGGCGAAATTCGCATGGCCTTCCCGCGGAACATACGAGCCGCTGCGTAGCAGCCCTGCGAGCCCCTCCCAATCCAGGAGCCGCACATTGGGCAGGGTGTGCTGCAGGAATTCTTCCCCGAGAAAAAATCCTTGAATGTCGTGGGCTTGAGGGTAGGAATCACGCACGCGCGTATAATCCGTCCCGTATTTCACCAGAATGTCTTCATAGGCCCTGGCGAAAGGCGTCTCCATTTCCCGGAAGTTCCAGATCGCCACCACCCAGCCTTGCGGCCGCAGAATCCGCCGGAACTCTGCCCGCGTTTTTTCCGGCTCGAACCAGTGGAACGCCTGGCCGGCGCCCACAAAGTCGACGCTGGAATCGGGAAGCGTTGTGGATTCGGCCGAGCCTTCGATGCTTGAGAAGCCGTCGTAGGAGGCGAGATATTCCTCGCCGGCCTGGCGCATTTTAGAGTTTGGCTCGACGCCGTAAACGCGATTTCCGTTCTTCAGAAAAAGCTCGCTCAAGAAACCCGTACCAGAGCCGATGTCGGCGATGACGTGGCCGGGACGAAGGCCGCAGTCCGCGCGCAAGAGATCAAGCACGGCCGGGGGATAGCCCGGGCGATAGCGCACGTAGTCCGCTACGCGATTGGAGAAGCGTTGTTTGGCGTCGGCGAAGGTCATTTCGTGGCACGTGACTGGTGACTGGTGACTCGTGAAACCATCGTGCATTGCGAGTTAAGCCGGGCGAGTAGTGTTTGGTTTCTCATGGGAATTGGCGGAGGAAGCGTACGTCGTTCTGAAAGAAAACCTGAATATCGTCGATGCCGTACTTGAGCATAGCGAGGCGGTCGATGCCGATGCCGAAGGCGAAGCCGCTGACTTTCTTGGCATCGTAGTTCACGAAGCCGTAGACGGCGGGATCGACCATGCCTGCGCCGAAGAGTTCGATCCAGGCGGCGCCTTTGCATTTCGAACAGGTTCCGCCACCAGGGGCAGTTCCTGTTCCGCCGCAGAAGGGGCAGGAGACGTCGAACTCGACGCTCGGCTCGGTAAACGGGAAATAGCTGGGCCGGAAGCGGGTTTTCACGCTGGGGCCAAAAAACTGTTTTACGAAATATTCGATAGTGCCGGTGAAATCGCAGAAGGTGATGTCGGTATCAACGGCGAGGCCTTCGATCTGGTGGAAGGCGAAGGAATGGGTGGCGTCGGGATTGTCGCGGCGATAGACCTTGCCGGGAACGATGACGCGAACGGGCGGCTTCTGCTTTTCCATGGTGCGAATCTGCATGGGCGAAGTGTGCGTGCGGAGAAGAAGGGGCGTCTTCGCGCCTTTCGGCAATTCCAGGTAGAAGGTGTCCATGTCGTCGCGCACGGGATGGAATTCGGGAATGTTCAGGGCTTCGAAATTGTAATAAGGCGTTTCAATTTCGGGGCCTTCGACGACGGAGAAGCCGATGGAGAAGAAAATGTCTTCGATTTCCTGAAAGACCTGGCGGATCAAGTGATGAGAGCCGATGGGGCGGTGAACGCCGGGGAGAGAGAGGTCGATGCGCTCTCTTGCGAGGGCGGTTTCTTCGGTGCCGGACTCGATGGCTGCGCGGCGCGCTTCGATTTGTGATTCAACGTGCGCGCGCAGTTCGTTCAGGGAGGCGCCGACAGCGCGCTTTAGTGCGGCTTCGGCGGGTTTCAGCCAATTGTCCGTGATTTGCGTAAGTACGCCGGATTTGCGGCCGAGCCAGGCATCTCGGAATTGTTTCCAGGCAGATTCGTCATGCGCGGAAGCGCAATCGGCGTCGAAGCGGCCACGAAGGTCAGCGAAGAGCGCGGATAGCTCCTCGGGCCGCGTGATGCCCAGATGGACGAGAGGCATTGCCGTTTTGTTTTCGTGTGTTGTCATCGCATTTGAAGGCGAACATCGCCGGGGCACCATTCAAGATGTCCTTGCGAGAGAAGGTATCATGCGTCGCGAGAAGCCAAGACGCAACGAGCGGGCGGGCAAGCCCCGCCCCTACACAAACAGAGAAAACCGCCGTCAAGGATGCCGGCGCTACGCCCGTTTCGCCTTGGCTGGCGGCGGCGCGGCGGCTTTCGCTGTTGCCACGAGCGAAGTGAATGCCGCGGCGTCTTTCACCGCGATATCCGCTAGGATTTTGCGGTCGAGAATGACGCCGGCAACCTTGAGGCCGTGAATCAACTGGCCGTAGGTCAAGCCGTTGTTCCGCGCGGCTGCGCCGACGCGCTGAATCCAGAGCTTGCGATACTCGCGTTTTTTGACGCGGCGGTCGCGCTTGGCGTAACGATCGGCGCGATTCGCGGCTTCCTGGGCGGATTGGTAGAGCTTGCTCTTGGTGAGGAAAAATCCTTTTGTCCTCTTGAGATACTTCTTGCGCCGTGCCCGGCGCTTGGTGCCGCGTTTTACGCGTGCCATGGGTTT
>DATNLB010000643.1:0-8273 GCA_035603095.1 Candidatus Acidiferrales bacterium | reverse complement strand
GCGAACTGCGGTTTTCCGAAATGGTCGTTCAGTTTGGCATCCCAGATAGGCAAAGGGGAGCAGCTGCCGTCGGGCTGGGCCATGCATCGTTCGTTCGTCGTAAACTGCACATTGTCCACCGCGCCCTGCTGGAAGTTCGCGTGGTTGAACACATCGAACGCCTCAATCCTGAACTTCAGTCCGAGCCTTTCATTCAGCTTGAAACTTCTTGCCACACTCACATCCGCGTCCCGCACCCCCGGGCCCCGGAAGGAATTGAATCCCTGTCCCGGCACAATCGAAAAGTTTACGTTCGCCGTGTCAAAGACCCCGGTATAAGGTCGACCACTGGCAATCGTCACCACCGATGAAAATGTAAATCCCTTCAAACCACGCAGCTCCGGCGACCACGCTCCACTCAATACGAGCCGATGAGTCTGGTCTAGTTGCGAGGGGCCGCGTTGGGACTGCTGGTCGAATTGGTTCATATAGCCCGTTCCCTGGTCAATGGTCTTCGAAAAGGTATAGGCCACAACACCTTGGAATTGCGCCGACTGGTGCCTTAGCGAGAACAGCATCCCGTGATAAATGGATTTGCCCGAATTATCCACCGCGTTAATCGAGCTGAAATTTGAATTTATCAATCCGTCGATGGCCTCAAATTCCGGTACCACATACGACTTCCCATTGGGGAGATTCACGGTCGCTTGAGTGAAGTTTCCTCCGAAAGCCACCTGCTGGTCCGGTGGAACCAGATTCAGGTCAAACCCAAAGCTTCCGTTGGCCTGCCGCGTCACTCCGTTTGAATTGCCCAACAGCGCCAGTCCATGCGCATACACATATCCGACGCTCATCGCCGTGTTTGCTCCGAACCGGTGCTCCACCGCGAGATTGCCTTGCTCGACGTACGGATTCCGGAAGTTCGGAACGAAGACGTGAATGGATTGACTTCCCCCTCCTCCTGCCAGCGGCGCTGTCAGGCCGTTCGGATAGGTTACCAATGGATCTGTGTTTCCGAAGCCCGGCCCGGTGAGAAAGAAGAATTGCCTGGAGATCCCGTTCGAGACCAAGGCGTCGGATACATCCAGCAAGTCTTCTTGGATATAGAACAATCCGAAGGACCCGCGGACCACCGTACTGCTTTTGCTGTCCAGCGAATACGCAAATCCTGCTCGCGGCGAAACATTATCCTTAGCCAGCGGGATCCTGCAGGTCAGAGTAAACGCCGGGTTGCAGACTTTTGGTTGTGCCAACTTCTGGTAGTCCCAGCGCACCCCAAAATTCAGGGTCAGCCGCACAGTTGCGCGGAACTGGTCTTGCGCGAACAAGGAATACGTCGGAACCGCAAACAACACCGTCGACTGTCCGAACGACTGCAAATCAAATTCAAACGCTCCCGCCGCCAGGTCCGTCAGGCTTGCGAAGTAAAAATCTCCGGCCGGACCGTACACAAAGTAATCGCGATCCTGGTTGACGTTAATGTCCACACCTGCTCGAAGCGTATGATGCCCTGCTACGCGTGTGAAATTGTTTGAGAATTCAAACCGCCTGTCCGTCGTCGAGAGCTGGAAGCGGTTTCCCCCGAACACGTACCCCGTATCCGGGTTCTGGATCACCGTCGAAGGTGAACTCGCCGGTGAGATCGGAAGGTCGAAGTGAACATCGTTGGCAAAGTGGAATCGCGCTTCATTGAATGATTTCGCGCTGAGCGTGCTCACCACCGTGAACTGGACGAAGTGGCTTGTAGATCCGTCCGTCAGAACTAGGCCGTCGCCCGTTGACGTCGGCGTGTTGAAATAGCCATGGGGGCTCTGGAATCTTTGGTAGTTGTAAGTCGCACTGAAAGTATTCATGGGCGTCAGCTGACCGCTCAGTTTCGCGAAAGCCGTATTCTGGTTGAAACTGCGCGCAAATGACCCAGAGTTTTCGGCAAGTATCTTCGCAATCCCGGGATTCGCGGCCAGAAAAGTAGTTTGTGCGGCTGCGTCACCCAGGGTGTGCAAGGCGGCGGTATCGTTTATGGTGACTGGCTCGTTCCGTACTTGCCCTTCGTAATTCGCAAGATAAAACAGCTTGTCTTTTCTCAGCGGCCCTCCCACCGTTGCGCCGAATTGCTGGCGCCGGTTCGGGGGTTTTGGGAGGCCGAGTTCATTGTTGATCGAGTCGTTTGCGTTTAGCGCCGAGTCCAGAACATAGTAATACGCATCGCCATGGAGCTCATTGCCACCGCTCTTAGTCACGGTATTGACTAGTCCGCCTCCCGATTGTCCGAATTCCGCCTCATACCCTGTCGTGTTTACCTGAAATTCCTGCACGACGTCTTCGCTGAATTGAAACGGAATGGTACCTCTTCCGATCTGTTGCGAGAAAAAGGCATTGTTATTATTTCCCCCGTCCACCGTGTAGTTATTGTAGTTCCCGGAGATGCCGTTGAAGCTCACCATGCCGAACTGGCCATCGGTAGTCGCGCCCGGCGTTAGCAGCACGAAGTCTGTAAAGTCCCGCCCATTCAGGGGGAGATTCTCAATCGCCCCCTGCCCTATGACGGAGCTGATGGACGACCTCGTCGGGTCGATCAGCGGCTGCTCAGCGCTCACCATCACGGTTGCGTTCTCACTTCCAATGGTCATTTGCGGCCGTAAGCTTACCGTCGTGCCTACCATCACCACGACGTTGTCCAGTTGCGCAATTTTGAAGCCGACCTTTTCGATGCTCAGGTGATACGTTCCGGGAGATAGATAAGGAAACAGAAAATGTCCGCTCGAATCGCTATTTTGCATTTCAGACAGGCCCGTCGCGTCGCTATTTGCCGTAACTGCCGCGTTCGGCACCACCCCATCACTCTCATCCACAATCACACCTTCCACCCGCCCGCTTCCTAACCCGGACTGCCCCGCAGCCGGTTGCGCAATCCATGCCATCGCGATCAGCGAGAAGCCCAGCGAAATCGCAAGTACAGCATTCCGAGCGAACTGTATCCTTAGCAGCACTCTCATCCGGCCCCCTTCACCTGCATTAAGATCAAAAAAACTCGCCACCCGGTGGAACGCTGCGCCGATACCCCGCCTGCGGGGAGCCGTGCTGTTTATTCTGCAATCGGCAATTGTGCCCGCCCCGCGAAACTCTGTACTCGGGCATTTCATTAAGACTCCGTCTTGGGTTCCACTCGGAATAGTTCCTGTTCTTGCGCTGTGAGTTCCTCGTCCTTTCCGGGCACTTCGCTCGGATCAGTTTCGGCCTCCATCGCGAAAAACCCTTCGATCACCGCAAACAATTGCTGTGTTCTGATGGGCTTCGAAACATAACCATCCATGCCTGCGGCGAGACAGCGTTCCTGGTCCCCTACGAGTGAATGGGCAGTCATGGCAATGATTGGGATGTGGCCGCTTGTAGACTTTTCTCTTACTCGAATCGCGGCAGTGGCCTCGAAGCCGTCCATTTCGGGCATCTGAACGTCCATCAAAATGGCATCGAAAGGCTCCTTTTCGAATGCAGCAACTGCATCCCGGCCGTTAACCACCATAGTTACCGTGCAGCCGCGCTTCTCCAGCAGCCGGACCGCGAGCCTTTGATTTACCACGTTGTCCTCCGCCAATAGCACCCGCAATCCTTTTTTGATTTCTTGCGTTTTATGGTGGGCGACCAGGGGAACGCTCATCCTCTTTGTTTCTCCATTCAATACCCTGCAGATCGCGTCCAACAGCTCCCCCTGCGGAATCGGTTTTACAAGGTAAGAGGAAATCCCCAGCCGCCGGCATCTTGCCGCGTCGTCCAGGCGCCCCGCCGACGTCAGTAACATAATCGTGGCTCCGACCAACTCTGGGTTTTTCTGGATCCTCTCAGCCAGCGCAAACCCATCCATCTCTGGCATTTGCCCATCGATCACAATGAGGGGAAACGGACTCCCGAGACTCTTCGCCAACTCCAGGGCCGTCAGCGCTGACTGGCAGCTCTCGACCCCGGTCGGCTTCATTCCCCAGCGGGTCAGCATCCCGACCAAGACTCGTCGATTCGTGGTGTTGTCATCAACGATCAGCGCATGAAGATCGCGCAGTTGCTCCGGTTGAAGAAAAGCAGGGCGAGCGCGAGTCGTGTCCTGCGCCGACAACTGGACCGTGAAGTGGAACGTGCTACCTTGGCCGGTCTGGCTTTCCACCCAACATCTCCCGCCCATCATGTTCACAAGCCGCGTACAGATCGTCAGCCCCAATCCGGTGCCACCGTACTTGCGCGCCATCGAACCATCCGCTTGAGTGAACGCTTCAAAAATCGTCTTCTGCTTCTCAACCGGTATACCCACTCCCGTATCCTTCACGCTAAAGTGCAGTGATGTGCTGTTCGACGTTTGAGATTCCTCTTCAATACCGACAACGATCTCTCCGAAATCCGTGAACTTGATCGCGTTTCCGATCAGGTTGATTAGAATCTGACGAATTCGCCCGGGATCACCCAGCAGTGCTTCCGGCACATCTGGCTGGACCTCGTAGATGAGTTCTAGCCCTTTCTGGTGCGCTCGATAACTAATGGCCTTCATTGTTTCGCCGAGACTCTCGCGCAGATCGAACGGGATTGTTTCAAGTTCCAGTTTCCCCGCTTCAATTTTGGAGAAGTCCAAAATATCGTTGATGATGGAAAGCAGCGACTCGGCGGAAAGCTGCACCAGCCCGAGATGCTCGCGCTGTTCAGGAGTAAGTTCCGTGTCCAGCACCAATTCCGTCATCCCGATAATCCCGTTCATCGGCGTCCGAATTTCGTGGCTCATCGTCGCCAGGAATGCGCTCTTTGCTTCGTTGGCCGCTTCCGCCGTTACCTTTGCTCTTTTCAGTTCCGTTTCGGTGTGTTCCCGCTGGAGGATCTCGCCTCGCAATTCGGCGGTGCGTGTGTCCACCAAAACAGAGAGTTGCGACTTCTGCTCGTTGATGCGCTGAATGCGAGAGCGATATATGCCCCACCCGCAAATTCCGGCGACAAAGGCGCAGAGCACGTAGAAGAGATGGGTTTGATAAAAATGCGGCTGCAGAGATAAAGCCAAAGTCGTTTCATGAGGATCGCAAACTCCGTCACGGTTGCAGGCAATAACACGGAAGGTGTAGCCGCCGGGCGGAATGTTGGTGTAGAAAGCCACGCCGCGCGTGCTGGCATCCACCCAGTCTGCATCGAAACCAGACAGTTGATACCGGAACTGCACCTTTTTTGACTCGTCGAAACTTAGTCCTGCAAAATGAATTTCCAAGTCGCCCTGTCCGGGCAGCACGCTGAGTCCATTCTGCGGAACGATGGAGCGCCCGTTAGCCACCAAGCTTTCGATAACCGCAGGCGGCGGAAAATGATTCACGAGCAAATGCGCCGGGTCAACCTGTGCAAGGCCCTTGATGGTGGCAAAATACAAGCTTCCGTCTCGGCCCTTCCAGCCTGAAGGCTGCCCTCCGCTGGTGCAGATACTGGTCTTCATCCCGTTTGCGACACCATATTCATGTGCATGCACTCTGTGTATCTTCCCGTCCGCAAAATCTTCCAGCTCCGCCTTGCTGATTCGAGAGATACCCCGGTTGCTTGGAAGCCATAGATCCCCTTCATCGCTTTCTATGATTTCGGGAACGACATCGTCGGTGAGTCCATCCGTTGTCGTATAATGGCTGAACCTTCCGTTCTTCAACCGAAACAAACCGTCACCCTCGGTTCCGATCCACAACGTACGTTTCGAATCTTCATGGACTGCCGAAACCGCTTCATCGGTAAAGCCATTGCGGGCGTTGTAGGTAAGGAATTTGGAAGCGCTCCATCTTGTCAAACCGTGAGATGTGCCTATCCACAGGGACCCATCGGGCGTCGCCACAACATCCAAGATTACGTTGCTGGAAAGACCGTCCCGCGTCGTATAGGTCCGTTCGGTGCTTCCGTCAATTTCTACGAGGCCGTCGATCGTGCCAATCCACAGATGATTGTTAACATCTTCCGCAAAGCCCATTACTACGTTTGATGGCCAGCCGTTCTTGGTGCCAAACAATGTAATCTTTCCGTCCTTAAGGCGGCTAGCGCCACCGCCATCCGTCCCAATCCACAAGGCTTTTTCATGGTCCAAATAGAGTGATCGGACAACGTTATTTTTCAGACCGCTTCTTTTTATGAAATTTGAAAACTTCCCGTTTCTCCAATGGCTAAGTCCTCCGTTTGTGCCTATCCACAAGCCCCTGGCTCCGTCACCAATCACAGTTCGTACATAGTCGTCGTTCAGCCCCGACTCTCTACCATAAGTGTTGAAGCTGACCTTTCTGAGTTGATCGAGGCCACCGCCGTCGGTGCCAATCCAGATACTGCCCTCGGCGTCCTCGGCGATAGACAACACGACGTTATTCGTCAAACCCATTTCTGAATTGAAAATTCTAATCGCGCCATTCTTCAGGCAGTTCAGGCCGCCGCCGTCCGTGCCAATCCACAAGTTCCCGTCCCGGTCCCCATGGAGCGAAAGCACCGCTTGGCTCGAAAGCCCATTTTTGGTGGTGTACAGGGTGAATTCCCCTGATTTCAATCGTGCCAGGCCTCGATTCGTACCGATCCACAGAGCGCCGTCTGTGTCTTCGAAGAGCGAAGATATCGAATCACTGGGTAATCCGTTTTTGGTGTTGAAGACTACGAAACGCCGACCGTCCCAGTGGTCGAGCCCGCCATCGTCGGTTGCCACCCACAAGGTTCCGTCGGCCGCTGACAATAGGGCTCCAATTGCGTTGCTCGACAGACCTTGCTTCGTGGTGAGCACTGTAAGCCTACCCTCTGTCAAGCGCCCAAGCCCGCCGCTTTTGAACCCGATCCACATGCTGCCATCCCGATCCTCTTGGATCGATGTGACATCTTCACCGCCGGAAACACTCGTGGTCGGATATACAGTGAACTTGCCATTTTTCATGCTGATGAGACCGCTGTCGCGCGTGCCAATCCACAAAGTCGCATCGCGGCTTTCATACAGGACTTCTATGTAATTGATCTTGATTCCGCCGGCATTCATGCTCTTGAAGACATCGAAGTGGAGCCCATCGAATCGTGCCAAGCCCCTCTCTGTTCCCACCCAGAGAAAGCCGTCACGCGTCTGCAGAATCGTTTGAACGGAATCCTGCGGGAGACCTTCTGGCGCTTGCCATACTTGGTGGCCGTAACCTTGGAGCCCGTTGTGTGGATGTGCTTGGCCCCCGCTCGCAACTGGCCCTCCGGCAAAAATTAGGAACAGGGTGCAGCACACGCGGGCGATGCTGATCGAAGATTTCAACGTGCGCATCCCAGCCTCACCCTGCGGACCATCCGTTGCGGCCTTGTGCTTCTGTGGTCTGCAATCAAAAAAAGAAATGGACACCCACACGTTCTTACAGATGGGCGTGAGTAGTGAGGTTCAGCTGTCAGGTATGGATGACGACGGTTCCTCGGAAGGGAATTTCATTCTCGCATCCCCGATAGCCGCTTTCAAGGTCTTCGGCACCGCATAGCTCACAATAGTTACCCTCGTCGGCGGTCGCTCGAACGGACTAGGAGGCTCCTTTTGGCGAGAGTCGTCAGGCTTGTACTTTTTCAGGCAGCCTCGCGCAGTCAAATTCAACGCCACCAGCCGGATGGCGCATTGTTGCTTTTTTGAACAGTTTAGATTCCCCTTCCTGTGAAAGGCTGGTCAGCGTAAACGAGGGAGGGCGTAATGACCAAGTCTATTGGGTCAGGGGCAGCTAGAGCGACTGGCGGTGCGGCCACTATTGAGACTGTGGCGGACAAGAAGGCTATAGCAAGAATTCCGCCCACGTTAGGGGAAAAAGGGCTAGCCACTGCGGGCGATGCGAAGATTATCGACTTTGCGCGCCAGGGCGGTTGGATCGTTGAGACTTTGGATGCTGGCTTCCATGCTCTGTTGGCACACTCTGGGGCGACTAGCCCATCCGTTGTTCGCATTGGACGGCTTACACACAAGCGCTTATCTGTAAAATAGAACCTTCCCGGAAGGATCGAGTTGTTGCAAGAAATCAAAATCAAGAACATTGCGGGTCAGCACGGAGCAGCCATGCTTTCTGGCAGTGGTGAATAGCAAGGCATCGTTCAACACCCGGCGTCGCTGGTCGCTCTTGTATCCCTGTAGCCGGGCGAGTGTACCGGACAGAATTCCCGCTTCACGCCATATTTCGGAATCAGTTGCGAGTGTGCGATGGCTTGGCCGCCGTTCGATCACCGCAACAACCTGTTCCATGATCCCGCGTGTCTGGGAATGCGCGGCGTCAACTAGACCGCAGGTTGCCGATAGTTCCGCTTCTGTTACCGGCGAA
>DATNLB010000664.1:0-3834 GCA_035603095.1 Candidatus Acidiferrales bacterium | reverse complement strand
ATCTAATTGTCGAGTGCAGCGGAGAGCGTGTGGGGTTCGACGCCAGTGGCGCGCTCCAGGGATCTCCATAAACGATGCTGCGGAATTCGAAGTGTTCCTCGTATCCGGGGGACTGCTGTACCCTCCGCCAACAAGTTTTCGTTGCTAAAGAGGATCCGATTGCGTTGCCACCAATGTTCTCAAGGCTTCTAGAGATCTTCCGGGGCCCAATACCATTGCCGCTGATCTCCGTCGACAAACAAAGCGCGTAGGACAGTATGCGGAAACGATCCATTGCCGATGTATTTCTCTTCTTTCAGGTATTGTTCTTTGCCGCCACTGTTCGGTTCCTCCTTCGGCTAAAAATATCGCGAGTGGAAGCTCTGCTGGAGCCGAAAATTCCCTCCACGGCGGCCCGAGATCGAGTTGAACAGATTACGGAGTACGTGGAAATGGCGATCCGCAAGGGTCGCCCCCTAGTGCGCCCGGGATGTCTGACACGAAGCGTAACGCGCTACTACTTCTTCCGGCGGGACGGTATGGACGTGTCCCTGTGTTTCGGCATGGGCCAAGTCAAGGAAGAGTTTGCCGGGCATTGCTGGTTGGTCAAAGACGGAGTGCCCTTTATGGAAACGCGGGATCCGCGGCCTTTGTATGCCGAGATGTACCGCATTTCAGGCGTCGCCCGCCGTAACGTAGTTGTCTCCGGGAAAAATGAGCTGGAGCAATCAAGGTCGTGAGCAATAGCCAACGCACGCAGACCTACTGTTTCCACGGCCTGAATCTCAAGGTGTCGTCCTCGGACGCAATTGCGACTTGCCTCGACGCTCGCTTCCAAATGCTTCCCTCGAATGGGGAGTGCGCCGAGACTATTTTTTTCGACTTCGAGTCCGTTTCGAACACGAAAGAGCACCGCTTCGGAAAACCGCGCGGGCGGGCGAAGCCCTTTTATCAACTTGGGCGCGGCGAGGCCAGCTACTTCGAAGCCGAAGACCAACTCTACCTTTGTTACGATGATCGCGTCCGGGTATTGTGCAACCCCGGCTCGGGGACCACGTGCTTCTCAGTGCTGCAGCCGGAGATTGACAACCTGTGGCTTGCCTCTCATCTTCTGTTCACGATATGCCTGGTGGAAATATTAAAGCGACGCGGGCTGTATAGCTTGCACGCCGGCGGTTTGAGCGCAAATGGCAAGTGTTTCCTGATTCCAGGCACAAGCGGGGCAGGTAAATCTACGCTAACAGTCGCCTCGCTCCGAACAAATTTTGAATACATGAGCGACGACATGGTCTTTCTGATTGACCGGCCGGACGGGCTCCGGGTCCTGGCATTTCCTGAAGAGGTGGATATCAGTGACCAAACAGCTGGCTTCTTCCCAGAGCTGAGTTTTCTGTTGCGCTCGCCCAAACGTTGCGGATGGCGGAAGCGGCAAATCCATCCCCTACAGCTCTACGGCGCGAAAGTGGCCCCGGAGGCGCGGCCTGCAGCGATTGTGATTCCTCGCATCGCGGAGGCTGAAAGCAGCGTCATCACGAGGATGGATCCTGACGAAGCGCTTTTGGAGATGGTTCCCAACGTGCTGCTCACTGAGGCGAATTCGTGCCGGGCTCATTTGGATGTCCTGAGGGAACTCGCGACGTCTACGCCGTGCTACCGCCTCGAGGCGGGACGCGACTTTGATCAACTCGCCGTTCGATTTAGGGAGCTGCTGGATTCATGATGCCAAACGAAATCAAGGCGGAACAGATTCGGCAACTTCGAACCGCAGCGCCTGGTGCAGAAGTGGAACTCCTTCTCTGTTGTGCCTGCCCTCGCACGAGCCCGGAAATGTCACAGCGGATCAGAGCGGCGGCTCAAAAAGAAATAGACTGGGTCCAATTCATTCGACTGGCGCTCCGTCACGACTTGCTGCCGCTCACCTATTGGAACCTTCACCGAGACTGTCCGAATATTGTGCCGAGCGGTGTCCTTGAGCCGCTACGAGTACGGCACGAGGCGCAGGCTGCAGAGGGCCGGCTACTTGCCGAGGAAATGGTGGGCATACTGGCTTTGCTCGACTCGCAAGGTATTCCGGCAGTGCCCTATAAAGGCCCTGCACTGGCCGTCAGACTCTACGGCGATTTGTCGCTTCGAGGATTTGGCGACCTAGATATCGTCATTTGTGAGCGGGATGCCCTGCGTGCCCGGAGTCTCATCATTGACCGGGGTTACGCGCCCGAGAGGGTGGAAATTGGCGACCTGAACCAATTCTTACGTGAGAACCACGAAATGCTGTTTTATCGCGCGGATGGAAAGGCGCGCTTGGATCTGCACTGGCGATACACAAGTAGATCAGCGTGTCTCGCGGGAGATCCTGAGCGGTTCCTGCAGCGCCTAGAGACGATCTCCATAGCGGGAGTGGAAGTGCCAAGTCTGCGTCTGGAAACCTACCTGCTGGTCCTCTCCATGCACGCGGCTAAGCACCAGTGGGTACAACTAAAGTTGATCTGCGACATCGCCGAAATCCTGGAAGTTCCCGATTTAGACTGGCAGTACGTGCTGCATGAGGCTGACGATCTGGGCCTTAAGCGCGCCCTCGGGACTGGTCTTCTCCTAGCGCAAGGATTGCTGGGGGCGGCCGTGCCGCCGAAACTCGCGCAGGATCTGAAGATCGATCGCACTGCGAAAGCCTTGGCTGCGCAGGCCTGCACCCGCATTTTCGAGGAGCCCGGCGAACGCTGGGGTTTGCAAGGCGGCATTGCTTCTCAACTTGAGATCCGTGAACGATTCCGGGACCGGACGAAAATCTGCCTCCGGTATTTCTTGCATAAACTTAGGCCGAATGAACGTGACCGCTGGTTTCTGCCGATGCCGAGATTTCTCTCCGTCGCGTATTACGTCGTTCGGCCGGTACGGTTGGCCCTAGAGAGAATCAGAAGTGCGCACCGGACAAAAGGACTACTTCCCGCCGGAGATGGTCAAATCGACCGAACTTCCCGCATCGCCGAAAACAGCAACGGTAACCGTGTTGGTTCCATGGAGCAAAGCGGATGAGATATCGATCTTTCTTGTTTTCCCATCCGAAAGGCGCGTCCTAAACTGGGACCCATTGACTCTGATCACCAGCGATTCCACGCCGGGGGCACCGTTCAGAAGGAATACTATCCCCTCCGTAGGACCGATGCCGTCGAAGCGAACTACTTCCCGATGATTGAAGTTGAATTCTTCAGTATGGTGGGATTTAGAGTTGGACTTAGAGTCGGAGTCGGAATCGACGGCGGTGCCTGGAATTGTGATCGTTGCAAAGACCGGATCAAATACAGTTGTATGGCCAAATAGATCTGTAACAGTCAGTTGCACCACGGCCGATGCCGACTGATCGATCTTCGTGGCGGTGATTCCCAGAAGAGCTTGGGTCGTTCCATTGTCGAACGGCGGGATAAAGACCGTCGCATTCGTGGTCGGGGGTGTATCGGCGACCACGGAAAACAGTCCGGCTGGAGCTTGAAGGGTAAAGACGACCTGCTTAGGTGGACCGGGTGTTATGGTCGCTAGGGTGACAGTAGGGAATGGCGCCGTCGAGTTTGCGTCCGAACACGTGGCGTTCGTTGTGTTCGAACCAACCGTCCCGCCGTTTATTGTAGCCACCACAGAATCTCCCGCGGCCGACGTAAATGAGGGCGCGGTAATTGTGAATGTCGCCGTACCGGAAGCGTCCGTGGTAGCGGTCCCGCTCTGGCCAGAGTCCGGACCGGTGATTGTAAGAGTCACAGTCGTACCCGCGACGGGGAGCCCGTTCGACGAAACCACCGCGGTCTTGGTGATGGAGGAGCCGAGGCCGCATATGACGGAGGAGTCTACAGGGGACAGCACGAT
>DATNLB010000773.1:0-3227 GCA_035603095.1 Candidatus Acidiferrales bacterium | reverse complement strand
GCAACAACGCCGATAATCTCGCTTATCAGAGCGAAAAACAGTTGCGTGATCTTGGAGACAAGCTCTCTGCCGACCAGAAGCAAGCTGTCGAAGACGCCATAAAGAACGTCAGGGAAAAGCTCAACGGGAACGATGTAGAAGCCATTAAACAGGCGACAGAGGAGCTGCAGAATCGGTTTCAGAGTATCAGTGCTGAACTTTACAAACAAGCTGCGTCTCAAACCGGTGCGCGACCCGGTGGAGGCGCTGCGGATTCTACTACAGAAGGCGCGACTTCAGGCAGGCCGGGTGATGATGTGGTCGATGCCGATTTCGAAGTCGTCGATGACGACAAAAAGAAGAGCTGATCGCGCGGGAGCGCTTCCCTAGCAGCGGCCTTATTCGGTTGCATTCGGTTTGACTTTCGCTTCGGCCGCGCTTTGATCTTCCCTCTCGCGCAACAGCCAGTAAACGACTCCGAGTGCGATTACCGCGAAACCCAAAGCGACAATAGTCAACGCGGGTGTCGCCTCCATATTGAGGATGATGAATTTTCGTGCGAGCGCCAGAATGCTGATGAGTATCACCGTCTTGACCTGTATGACGCGGTGAAGGCGCTCGATGGCCTGGAGGATGCTGTGATTGAATTCCATGGCAATTAACAGCGTCATGATCATCCCGAAAATGACCTCGAATTCCTCGTGGTTGAGTGGGTTTAACGCACCGAAGACAAGCAGTTGAAAAATCGTCGCGACAAGTCGGAAAAGTGCAATAGCAATAATAACGGCGATGCACAGCGTGAGTATCCACGTGACGATCTGTTCAAACCGACCATAGAATGACATGGCGTTCCATTCGCCAGATGAAACGCCAAAGATTTTTGTAAGTTTCATAAATGTAGGGCAGAGCTGAAAAAGCGCTCGGCCGCTAATAAAGCGTGAGGTTAACACCGGCGGGTTCGCAGGAAAATCCTGTTCTGGCTATAGCGCAAGATGAGGGCTAAATGAGGCAAAAAACGGTGAGTGGAACCAGGCAGAGTCGTCTAAGTTCGAACACCGTGGAAAAAGGGAGTGATTGACTCTCATTCCGCGGAGTAGGTTTGCTCTCACCGACAGGATGCGGGCAGCCGGAACGGAACTTCGGAGGACTACGTTTATGCTGCAACTTTTGGCACGCCGTTGGTGGGCGCTGGCCCTGCGCGGCGTGATTGCTGTGCTATTCGGTCTTCTGACCTTCTTTATCCCGGGCGTTACGTTGATTTCCCTGGTGCTGTTGTTCGGGTTCTACGCAATTTTGGACGGCATCTTTGATATTGTGTCAGCTATGAAAGCACCAGGCCACCATTGGCCCCTCTTGGTTGAGGGCATTGTCGGAATCGTCGCTGGAATTGTGACTTTCATGTGGCCGGGGATTACCGCCATGTTTCTGCTTTACCTGATTGCCTTCTGGGCCATCTTGACCGGTGTGCTTGAAATCGTGGCCGGCATCCGTCTTCGTGAAGTCATAGCCAACGAGATGTTGCTGATTCTTATGGGCGTGATTTCCACTCTCTTCGGCATTCTCATCATCATATTTCCGGGCGCGGGAGCTCTTGCGATTATCATCTGGATCGGGGCTTATGCAGTGGTGTTCGGAATCATCCTTATCGTCCTGGCATTCCGGCTCCGGAGCTTCCGCCAGTTAGAAGCGTAAGCGAAGGCTCCAGCCTTTGCCCATCGATGCGTGATTCTTGCGGGTTAGAGAACAAGATCAGAAGATAGTTGGCCAAATTCAGCCGAGCGGCTCTGGCGCCCGTGACTATGCTTGGGTTGGAATTGAAAGGACATAACTAAATATGAACGCAATCACACGCTGGGATCCGCTTAAGGAAATGGAAGAAGTGCAAAACCGTCTCTCTAACCTTTTTGGCCGCACACCGGCGCGGCTTGGGGATGCGAAGGAGGAATCCATCACCGTGGCGGAATGGGCACCGTTGGTGGACATCACCGAGGACGACAAGGAGTACGTCATCAAAACCGAGTTACCCGAGATCAAGAAGGAGGACGTAAAGGTCGCGGTCGAGAACGGCCTGCTAACCATCGTTGGCGAACGCAAGTTCGAGAAAGAGGAGAACAAAAAGTATCACCGCGTTGAGCGCGCGTATGGCAGGTTTGTACGAAGTTTTGTTCTTCCCGACGGCGCGGATGCCGAGAAAGTGAACGCTGAGTTCAAGGACGGCGTGCTAAAGGTCCATCTGCCCAAGAGCGAGAAAACAAAGCCTAAGCAAATCGAAGTCAAAGTCGCCTGAAAACCAACCTACCAGTCGTGGCGATGGTCTTGCATCGCCGCGACACGGGTCGCGCAGACGAAAAAGCCCGACATCAAACACGCGGCGGAGAGTTGCGTGCATACTGAGCGTGTCGGAAGGTTGCCGTTGTGATCTGCGAGGAATGGCGTGAGATCGCTCCAAATCATGAAAAGCAAATTGCTTATCGTCGCTGATCTCGGTTTGGTGAAAGCCTACAAGCTCGACTTTACTCCTAACCACACTCCGCGGCTTGAACAGCTGGAGGAAATCGTGCTGGAAGAGGCGCACAGTCGCCTGCTCGATAAGCTCACCGACGAGGCAGGCCGGCATAGCTCGCCCACGCAAAAGAATTGGGGCGCGCCATTGGCCGACGATCACAACTTTAAGCTCGAGTTCAAACGTCGTCTCATCCGCCAGATTTCCGACCACATCCGGCGACTCATCGAGCGCAGCGGTTGGGACGTCTGCTGGTTAGCCGCACACAAGGAAATCAACCAGAAGATTCTTGATGAACTTCCTCCGGCCGTCTGTAACCGTATCAAGAAGAATCTCCCGCGCGACCTGACCAAGGTCGGGCAGAAGGAACTGCTTGATCAATTCCTAAATGCAGACGCTCTCCTAATATGAATGCGGATCAGGATCCATCCGAAGGGGAGTCGGCCGGCGACGCCGGAGCGAATGCCGTTTCTGCGCCTGACACCGGCGCGCTGCAAACGGAGTTGGCCGTTCAAAAGGGCCGCTACCTGCGCCTGGCAGCCGATTTTGACAACTTCCGCAAGCGAACCGCGCGGGAGACCGAGCGCAGTGCGGCCGCGCAAAAGGAAGCTTTCATCCGTGAATTGCTGCCGGTCATTGACAACCTCGAACGCGCGCTCGGCAGCGACGTTTCTACTTCACCCGAGCAACTCCGGCAGGGCGTCCAGATGACCCTCCAACAACTCACCCAACTGCTGCGTCACCA
>DATNLB010000589.1:0-5289 GCA_035603095.1 Candidatus Acidiferrales bacterium | reverse complement strand
GACCGTGCCGGCCGATTCCCACGTGCTCCCCTGCGGAGAAAGGATGGGCTCGTTCAAGGCGCGCGTCCATGCCCCGAAAGGAAGATCCGTTGCCGGCGCCGCGAAAGCGAGCGAGGCGGCCAGGAGCAACGGCACGATGAGAATCTTGGGCTTCGGGACATGCATGTTCAGCGACTCCTCACTTCGCCGACTTAGGATTCTTGGGTGGCTCGAATTGCATCGTGCGGACGATGCCTTCGCCTTCTTTCACGACGATCAACTGGTTGGGCTTGATGTCCTTCAGCGCCTCCACAAGGCCGCTGGGCCAGCGAATCTCCAGCAGCTCCACCTTCTCTGCTTTGCCGATGCCGAAATGGACGCGCAAATCATTCTGCGAAAAATAGCCTCCGCCACTGCGCACTTCGTCGATCTGCGGATGAAGGGTTTTTTCGCCCGGCAGATGCGTGACGCATTTGATGCGCGCGCCGATGCCGCTGCGATTCGATTTCGTGCCGATAGTTTTGATTTTGATCCAATTGTTTCCGGTGCGTGAATCGCACCGCAACAATTGAGGAAAATCGTTGACGGTGTTGACGACCACATCGATGTCGCCATCGTTATCAAAATCTCCAAACGCGCAGCCTCGCGCGGCCACCGGCATCGAGATGCCCGGCCCGGCGTCGAAGGAAACATCGTCGAACCGCCCGTTGCGCGAATTTTTGTAGAGCAGCTTGCGCTGCGGGTAACCCGCTTCCGTTTTGAGCTGCTCGACTTCAGGATACACGTGGCCGTTGCAAATCAGGATGTCGGCCCAGCCGTCGTTGTCGAAGTCGAAAAAGCCGCATCCCCAGCCAAGATATTGGGTGTGCTTGCCGAGGCCGCCCTGAAACGTGGTGTCCTCGAAATTTGCGCCGCCGATATTGCGGTAGAGCGAAGGAGTGTCGCCGGCAAAATTCGTCTTGACGAGATCCAGATTGCCGTCGAGATCGTAATCAGCGGCGGAAATGCCCATGCCAGCCTGGGGTTTGCCGTCGGCACTGAGAGCGCAGCCGGCTTCGAGGGCGATATCGGTGAAGGTGCCGTTCTTTTTATTTTGATAAAGAGCGCTGGCGGTGGAATCGTTGGCAACATAAATGTCCGGCCAGCCATCGTTGTCGAGATCGGCGGTGAGCACGCCGAGGCCGTAGGTGCCGTTGGCTTTGAGGATGCCGGATTTGTCGCTGACGTCGGTGAACGTACCGTTACCGTTGTTGTGATACAAAATATTTTTTCCGCCGTTTAATCCGGGGGGCCCGCACGCCACCATGACGCCTTTGAAGAGACACGGGCCGGACTCGGGCACGGGAGCGGTCTTCAAATCGAGATCGATGTAGTTCGCGACGAAGAGATCGAGGTGGCCGTCGCGATCGTAATCCACAAACGCGCAGCCGGTGTTCCAGCGCTTGCCGTTTCCGGCAACGCCGGATTTTTCGCTGGCGTCGGTGAAGGTGCCGTTGCCGTTGTTGTGATAGAGGACATTTTTTCCGAAGTAGGTGACGAAGAGATCGTCGAAGCCGTCGTTGTCGTAGTCGCCGACGCACACGCCCTGTCCCCAACCGGAATGAATCAGGCCGGCCTTGGCTGTGACGTCGGTGAATGTTCCGTCGCGATTATTCTTGAAAAGATGCGAGGAAGGTTCCTGTCCGGCTGGAAAACCTTCGAGGCGCCAGCCGTTCACGAGGAAAATATCCAGCCAGCCGTCGTTGTCGAAATCGTAGAAGGCGACGCCGCAGCCGGTGGTCTCGAGAAGATATTTGTTTTTGTGTTCACCGCCGAAAATGGTTTTGGTATTGAGGCCGGATTCGCGGGCCACGTTGAGGAAAGTGATGCCAAGATCGTTCGAAGGCGCAGCAGGCGGTTCGACTGCTTGGCGTGCGGAGAAAGTCGTAGGGGCACGCCAACCTGGCCGCGCGAATGCCAGAATCTTGTCCAATGGCAATACAATCGCAGAACGACTCAACGATTTAAGAAAGGCTCGCCGTGAGGAAGACAAATCGAATGGTACCTTCCCTGCTTTGGCTCGTGCTAAAATCTGTCGCCATCCTTTATAGTAAGGGCAAATTAGGTTTGCAAGCCGATGGGGTGGCGAAATTCCCCGCGTCTGGCGTGCAGTGAGATTTTCCTTCCATGACAAACAGGCAAACTACATTTCCATGGCGGCGAATCCTACGGACTGGATTCTTCGTGGCGGCTACGGTGCTTTCTCTTATGGCGATGACCGGGGCTGCGCGAGCGCAGGAACCGAAGCATTCGTTGGAGCTTTCGCGAACGGTACGGCCGTGGGAATTCCTGCCGGTGACTGGAATGCGCGCCGGATTGCTCGGGGATGAATCCGGGCGGATGGAAGCGTGGGTGTATCCGCTGAAAATCCTGCGGGAGTTTCACCTGAAATTCCGGACGGAGGGGCGCGTGCTGCCGGCGGAAGCGCTGGCGCGAACCCTTACAGTTCGTCCGGAATCCAGCACGATTCTCTACGCTGGGGATACCTTCGCGGTGCGGGAGACTCTTTTTGTTCCGGTGCATGAGGAAGGCGCCGTGATTCTACTCGACGTGGAAACGGAGCAGCCGTTCGAAATCGAAGCGGCATTTCACCGCGATTTTCAACTGGAGTGGCCTGCGGCGCTGGGCGCGGCCTATTCGAATTGGATGGAGGAAGAGCACGCGTTTTATTTTGGAGAGGAGCAACGGAAATTTGCGGCGCTGGTGGGTTCGCCAACGGCTGCGGAGCCGCAGCAGGAATACCAGACAAATTATTCGGAAGCGCAGGAAAGTTCGTTCCGGCTGGGCGCGACGACGAAGGGCAAAGAGAGGAAGCTGCTCGTCATTGCTGGTTCGATGGAAGGCCTGGCGGCCGCGGAAAAAACCTATCGTCATTTAACAACCGATTACGGAGAATTGTTGAAGGAATCGGCGGAGTATTACCGCACCTATTTGGCGCAGACCGTAAACTTGGATTTGCCGGACGCGCAGATTCAGCAGGCCTACGACTGGTCGCGGGTGAGCTTGTTGCAGGGGATGGTGACAAATCCTTTTTTGGGCACAGGGCTCGTCGCGGGGTACCGTACTTCGGGAGAGAGCCAACGGCCGGGATTCGCGTGGTTTTTTGGGCGTGATTCGTTCTGGACTTCGCTGGCCCTGAATGCCGCGGGAGGTTTCGCGAATTCACGCACCGCGCTGGGGTTCATCAGCAAGTTTCAGCGCGAAGATGGCAAGATACCGCACGAAATTTCGCAGGGCGCCAATTTCGTGGACTGGTTCAAGGGCTATCCGTATCCCTACGCTTCAGCCGACGCCACGCCTCTCTACATCATCGCAGTGAATGACTATGTCGTAGAGAGCGGCGACACGGCGTTTGCCAAAGAGAAGTGGGAAAGTTTGCAGAAGGCTTATGCATTTCTGAAATCGACCTACGATGAGCGGGGATTGCCGCAGAATTTTGGCGTGGGGCACGGGTGGGTGGAAGGCGGGCCGCTGCTGCCAGTCAAAACGGAGTTCTACCAAAGCGGATTGGGGGCGGAGGCATTGCGGGCGCTTTCGAATCTTGCGCGCGTGACGGGCCAGGAGGAAATTAGCAAGACGCTGGAAAAAGATTTTGAGAAGCAGCGATCGTTGGTAAACGAAGGCTTCTGGATCGCGGACAAAAAACGATTCGCGTTTGCGCTGGACAAAAACGGCAAGGAGGTGGACGAACCGAGCGTGCTGGCGACCGTGCCGATGTGGTTTGGCCTGCCCAGCGAGGCAGATGCGGTGCCGATGATCCAGCAACTGGCGGACTTCGATCATCAGACGGATTGGGGGATGCGCATCATTTCGAATCGCTCGCCGCTCTTCAGCGGCGGGGGATATCACTACGGTTCGGTGTGGCCGCTGTTCACGGGCTGGGCGTCGGTCGCGGAGTACCGCTATCACCAGACGTTTCCTGCGTATGCGAATTTGCGTGCCAACGCGCTATTGGCGCTGGATGGCTCGCTCGGACACGTGACGGAAGTTCTTTCCGGCGACTATTACCAGCCGCTCTCGACGAGCTCGCCGCACCAGATCTGGTCGGCGGCGATGGTGGTGAGCCCCATTTTGCGCGGGATGCTCGGGCTGGAAACGGATGCGATTCATCGCAGCGTAAAATTGGCCCCGCATGTTCCGGCGGATTGGACGCGTTTCGGTGTGGAGAATGTACGGCTTGGGAAGAACACGCTGCTGATCAATTATACGAAGACGGACGGGGGAATCGTATTGGAGACGGCCCTGACTTCGGGAAGTGAAGAGTGCACCGTCGAATTTCGCCCTGCCATCAGCCTGCGGGCCAAAGTGCAGAAGGTTGAGTTGAACGGAAAGCCGATTCCGTTCCAAGTGGAAACGCGCGGAAGCGATCAACACATCGTGGCGCAGTTTCCGATCACGAAAGGAAAGTACTTTTTGCGGATTCGACTGCTGAATGACTTTGAATTGAGCGAGCAATCTGCTTTGCCAGCGCTCGGAAGCGCGAGCCGGGGGCTGCGGATACTTTCGGAGACCTGGTCGCCTTCCAGAGACCAACTGACACTGGAAGTTTCTGGTGCCGCGGGGCATGAATACGAACTGAAAACCTGGAATAAAGACCAGATTGAAAAGTTAGAAGGAGCGGTTCTCAGGGAGCAGACGCCCTGGATTCAAATTCCGCCGAGCGATTCGGAGCCGTACCCGCACGCAAAGGTTGTTATGCATTTTTCGACGGGGCAGAAAAAAGGCATGCCGGAACAGCACTAGCTCGTCGGTGAAGGTCAAGGCGATGGAGTCTGGAACAGTTTTGGAACCGCTGTGGAGCGCATCCGCGTGACGAGTTTCCCGAAATACTTTAGAATGATGTAGTCGTAGAAGTGGGCGTGTAGCTCAGCTGGGAGAGCACCTGCTTTGCAAGCAGGGGGTCGCCGGTTCGATCCCGGCCACGTCCACCATCTGGCCGGAAATGAATCGCTCAGTAATTTGGCCGCTGATCAACGTCACTGAATTGGGGACATTTGAGAACAACTGATCTTTCATAAAGATAATCAAAATCGTTGTGACTATTCACTCGGATCGCGTTCTGTAAGTTCGGATCTGTTGTCTATACCGATCTTTTGCAGGATTGCCTGGAAACGCGGGCTGGACCGCAGAGTGTCGGCCATCGGGTCGACTTTTAGGTAGATCAGATAGTCGGAATGCTCCCGATACGCTTTCTCAAGCCACGAGAGGCCGGCATCCGAATCGCCAAGCCCTGTATAGATCGCTGCAAAATAAAGCGCGGGAACGTACCTC
>DATNLB010000331.1:0-5950 GCA_035603095.1 Candidatus Acidiferrales bacterium | reverse complement strand
TGAACTCAGCCGATGAATTACAGGAGTCGATTTGCGCTTGGATTCGTTTTTCTCTGAGGTCTTTGGAGGCCAAGCGTCCGATGCGGCGAATGTCGGTGTTTCCTTCTCAGCATGCATCCAAGGCACAGCAAAAGGCGGAGGAGCCGAACTCTGCCAGCGTTGTTGAACTGCCCTGCCTGAGGGTGGATCTACGGGCGCAAGGATTTTCAGTTTGGGAATCTCCGGTATTGCGCGGCTGTCGGGAACCGTGACGTTTTGCGCTTGACGTTCACTCGGCAACTCCTGCTGAGAAATCCGCCTGGCGATTATATGGCGCGCCGATTCTGTCGGATTGACGAATCGAATCCCGGCTTCTCTTCTTGATTCGTTGATCCACGCAATCTGTCCGCTGACTTCGATCTCATCCTTCGACCCCGTGAATTGAATCCGTATAGTTGGGAGATCATCCTTGGTCAGAATCATAGCCGCGATAAGTGCAAGACCGGCTTCGCTGATGTTAAGGAGCATGCCGCCGTTGTCCCGGCCCAGCTCGATGTAACTGAGAGGCCTTATCTGCTGCCGGGGATGACTACGGCGTTCGCGAAGATGGGTCGAACAGTCATCGCCGGCCAGGTTGTCTGCCGTGGCTTGATTGGCTTGCTGAAAAAGTTCCGCGACAATCTCCGCCGGCTGGTCGGTGAGAACGGAAGAATCTTCCGGCAGGTTCAGCTCAGGGACCCGTTCTATGGCAACGGTGCTGGAGTCCACAGGATCCGCCAACGACAGCATTGGTGTTCTTGTCGGCGCATCGCCCGAGGGATGTTGTTGCGGTCTGGGGAGTATCTCTGCTTCAGGCTGAGGTTCGCGCTGCGAGCTTTCGGTGGCAAGCCAATCAGCGATTCGCTGGCGCGCCTCCTCGGGCAAGCCGACGAATCTTATCCCCCCCGTCTTTCTTGATTCACTTCTCCAGGTTAGCTGTCCGGTCGCTTCCATCCAGCCACCGGAGTCCGGCAATAGAATCTGCATGCTTACAAGCCCGTCGCCACCCAGAATCATTGCGGCCGAAAGGGCTAATCCGTCCACACTCATGTCGTAGATGAAACCGCCGTTTCCCTTCCCCAGGCGGACGTAGATCGGGGGGGTAACAAGGGTGCGTGTCCGGGCCCGGCGTTCGGTGACGCCGAGAGCTTTTCGAGCGCTATGTAATGTGCCCAGCATGCCCTGCAATCATGGATCAGGAATCCTGCAAGAAACCTGCCATCATTCACTTAAATCTTAGGTTTACGCAACACTACCTTCAATCCGGTAAAACCCTGCACTGACGCGAATTACAGTGCTTCGAACCACCAGGACTCTGCGCAATCTTCGGGGGGTACGGTTAGTTTTGTGGAGTGAGACTGACTCGGTCGATCCAGACAGTGCCGCTGATCTGGTTGTCGAGTTTCTCGCTTGCGGGCCGCGCGACCCTCACGACCAGTAAGCGCGTATCGGCCTTGGTTTTGAACTCAAATTGCACCGAGGACCAGCCAGACGTGCCCACGGTATTCTCGGTCGAGAGGAACAGCTTCCCCATGTCAAAAGCATCGAACACCTGGAACCTTGGCCCGCTGTCCGTGGTAATCCCTTTCACGCGTATAGCGCCTGAAAACTGGTATCGCGTGTTCGGCTGGACGGCCACGTACTGGAATACATGGCCATAGTCGAGGTTGCCCTTCCCGCTGAATTCGATGCGAAGCGTGCGAGATCCCTCGAAAGCACCCTCGAAATCTATCCCAACCACGGCTCCATCGACGGGGACAATGCGCCAATCCAGTCCCCCGTCTAGAATGTCGCGTTCAAAGCTCCCGTTTTCCACCAAATTGGAGTCGTTTACAAGCGGGCCGATTTGCGTGGGGAAGCGTTCGGCCAGTGCAAACCACGCGGCGGCCAGGCGGTCGGGCTCGCGGTGTTGGATCAGCGCGTCGAGATAGGGGAAGGTCTGGCGGAGGTCAAATGGCAATTTCAGTTGGAGCAGGCGCAGCCAAACTTGTTCCGCGGCCGTCACGTCGCCCGCTTCCATTTCGAAGTTCAGATAGTCAAAGAATACGGATGCCTCGGGGGGAAGCATCTCCAGAATCGCGCGATTGTCCCGCGTCGCGCTTAAGGCAAGCCGGAACACGTCCCGGTGGGCGGGGCTGTTTCCTGCGAGGACGACCTGAAGGGCGCGCAGTGCCTCTGGGGTCTTGTGAGCCCGAAAGGCAAAATTGGCGAATCTCCAGTTGATTTCCGGTGAATTGGGAAAGAGCCGGAGAGCCCGCTTGAATGCGCTCAGCGCGTCGTCGGTTCGCCCGGCCCAGTCGTAGGCTGCGCCAAGATCACTCCAAAAGTGAGCGTCATAGGGACTCAGGCGCGTTGCACTCTCGTAAAACGCAACGCTCGCGTCTAAGTTTTTGGTGGTCCCGTAGAAGTGCGTGAGGGTGCCGAGCGCGTCATAATACTGCGGATTATCGCTGTCCCACTGTATGGCGGCTTGAACCGAGGTTGGTGACTCCTGACGAAAAT
This sequence comes from Candidatus Acidiferrales bacterium, assembly GCA_035603095.1. GTDB lineage: Bacteria > Acidobacteriota > Terriglobia > Acidiferrales > UBA7541 > Acidiferrum. Next base: position 3,430 of record DATNLB010000331.1, on the reverse strand, counting down.
ACCAATCCGCGATCCCCCGCCTTCCCACTAGGTAGATGCAGAAAAGCAAACTAAGCGTCAAGCCAATTCGAGCCGTGAATTCCGCGGGCGGGACGCTTCTCATCTTCAGCATGAAGCGCACTCTAACTGTAATGTTGTCTCCACGGTTCGATCTTGCCCCTGCAACCCGCCAGACGCAACATCAAATCATGCATCAAGAATTGTTCCCCCTAGACCGTCCTCTCATTAAGCCGGGATTCGTCCAGGCGCAAAAACTCCACCGTCACTCAGCATGAACAAGTTAGAGTGAAATTGGGCCTCTCAACGTTGAGAACCACCAGCGCTCATTACTGGAAAGCCGTAAGACATCTTCAGCCCAATCCGAAATATAGTATCCGCCTACCCAGGAATCGCCCATCTGTGGCACGGCCACCTCATCAATGCTCTTTTCCGACCTGGGTAGCGATGCGGGAAAGCTAGTTGCAGAAAGCCTTAGCTAAGAGGAAGGTGTTGATGTGCATTCCGCCGTTGGCGTCGAGAGTGCCATGATATTTGATGAACCCAAGCCTTCTGAACTTTTGCATAAAAAAATTGACTCGCGGGCGTGTTGTGCCGATCATCGTTGCCAGGGTCCCTTGCGATATTCCAGTAAATTTGTGCATCTTGCGCTGATTCCCCTTCCCTGCAAGCAGCAGAAGAGCACGGGCGAGCCGCCTCTCGCCGCACTGAGAAACCTGGTCAATTAAATCATCCTCGATCCGCATATTGCGCGAAAGCATGTAAGACAGGAAGGCATAGGAGAGCGCATGGTCACCGCGGAGCGCTCGGATCATCGCGTTTCTTTTAATGACTAGTAGAGCCGTGGGTGCAATCGTGGTGGCGGTCCTGACACGCATATTCTGACTTCCAAGGCACGCTTCACCAACAAATTCGCCTGGTCCCAGAATGGCAGCAATTGCCTCCTTATCACTCTTGGAGGCCACGGAGAGTTTCACGCGGCCCCTTTGAATGTACATGAGTGTACCGGCGAAATCGCCTTGAGAGAAAATGGTTTCTCCTGTTGCGAAGCTTTTATTTAGCGTGACCACTCCGCTCAAATCGAATGAAATTTTGGGAGGGACCTCAATACCGGACCTCATGGGCTGATTGGGCTTCCGATTCCGCTGGGAGATTGCACGCCGCGCGGATTTGGTCATTCGCGGCGTCGCCATTTCCTTCTTGACATCGCTTAAGCTGGCTTCTTCCCGGAAATCTTCTTGCCCAGTCTTCACGGGTTTGTCGCCTCTTAGGATCACATCGAAACCAAGCCAACTCTGTTCTCCAATACCCAGCATCCTTGCCCGAACTGCCCCAAACGTTTTCGTCAGGTGACTTCCGCTTGAGCAGATTCGGCACTTGAAATACAAACGATATCTCGACCGTCTTTAGTTTATTTCAAGGCGGGACCGAGACAAACCGCGAAGTCTTGTCACCAATGCTGTGAGACGAGGGCCGTCTTCCGCAGTGAGCGCGGTGAATCTTAATCCCAGCCCACTACCGGGCTTTACATGCCGGACAACTGCTTCGGCCCTGATTTGTCCTTCCTGAACAAGAAAGTCAACCCTGACCTTCGCGTCCACATCCTGCGCTTCTTCTGTTTCGACAAACAAACCTCCCGTACTCAGGTCTCGGACCTGTGAAGTATCCTCACGTCCTTTACAGTTCCAGTAGACCCACACTTCGTGCGGCGTCTCAACCCGCGAGTAGTGCCTCCTCGAAGGGATACTATGACCAGCCAGGAAGTACTTATCGGTGCGCATGTACGTCCTCCCAAGATCAGGTTAGATTCCCTATGCGCGGCTTGCACCTAACAGTTCTACTCCAATGGCGAAGCCGCCAGTCTTCTTGCGTTGGCAGTAAGCGACCCTTGCTTCAGACCGAAGGCCATTCCGGAGAAAAATAACCAGCACGCGAGTCTCAGGCAGCCAACGCCGCACCGTGACAACGCGCGCACCGTGAAGACTTACGTTCTCAGTGAACGTCAATTCCTTAGCCACAGATTCGTCTGGGCGCGATAGCTCTGCGAGCAATATCTGCGGGATACGCCTTCCGGATCGGCCGTCGGATCGACTGTTTGGAACGGGTGCGACCATGAGCCCTGGAGACCTCCGAGAGAGGCACGGTGTCCCGAGTGCCGTCGAACAGTACATATAGGATTCATGACACTTAAACTCAATCGGGTTTCTACCCTACAATGCAGGGATTGAACACCTCAGTTGTGTGGGTACGGCTCTCCTCCCCCGTGCTTCATGCGTGGAATTGCCACAACTCACCCCAGTCACGGCATGCCCGCAGACTGGCGGTCCCATCAGGATCGCCCGACAATCTTATGATTCTGTCGATGACCTGGTCAGCATGCAACAGCGCGGCAAGAGTGATGATTTTTTGGATATGCCGTGGCGGGTCCGATAAGATCCACCGGCTCATGCCGTTCGCGAGCACACTCTCGGACGAGCTCTATTTCGCGGCGCCCAGCACCCTTTCCGACTTTGGTTTGGTGCGTGCTGGGGTAGCGGCTTTGGCAAACCAGCCGATCGGTGCGGCACTTGATCAAACCGGACCCGCTAAACCGTATACTGATGCGGCTCTGCAAACCTCTGTGTGTAGCGTAGGTGTCTCACCTAACACCTTGAGCTTCAGGAAGGGGTACGCCGACGCGCCTTACGATCTTCGGAAAGCGCGGGTCACTTCGGAGTGCATCGAGTCGGGGATCCACCCCGATCCAGATCAGTCAAGTAGAGCGGTCTCGGTAGGCCTTCTCAAGCCAATCCACGGCTCGATCTTTCTCGCCGAGAGCGAGAGAGATAACGCCCATGTTATATCCGCAAACATAGGGCTTGCCGCCGGGGTCCACAAGAGAAGTGAACATTTTCCGGGCCTTCTCTTTTTGCCCTGCCATCGCATACGCATAGACGGCTTCGTACGGCACGCGTGCTCCACGGAACTGTACTGCATGGTCGGCCGCGTCCACGGCTTCAGTATGGTGCCCAAGAAGGGTCTGAGTGACGGCCAACCATGCATAGGCGCGGTCAGCGTTCGGCTCCAATTCGATCTTGCGGCGACAGAGCTCGACAGCTTCGGCATAACGTCGCGAATAAATGAAAATAGACGCCTCGGAGTCGAGCGAGCTCAATGAGACTGGGTCCAACTGGTGGGCGCGCTCAGCTTCGTTAATCGCTTCCTGAACCCGGCCGACCGTGGCGAGGTACGCCGCGTAGCCCGTGTGCGCCTTCGAGAGGTTTGGATTCAACTCCAGAGCGCGGCGGTATTCGCGTTCGGCACCCGGCCAATCCCAGTCGAACCAGAGCTTGACGTAGGCCAGGGATGCGTGCCCATCGGCGAGCGTGTCGTCGAGCTCAACGGCCCTTGCCGCGGCCACTTTCGCTTTGGGCAATACGTCGAGCGGCGCTCG
>DATNLB010000738.1:0-5730 GCA_035603095.1 Candidatus Acidiferrales bacterium | reverse complement strand
CACGCGCCGAATTTCCTCGTTTACCTGCTTGAACACCTCGGTTGCGGTTTCGATGCGCGTGCCTGCCGGTGGCCGTACATGAAACTCCATCTGCCCGGAATCCACATAAGGGAAAAAGTCACGGCCAATCACCGGAATCAGCGCCAGCGAACCCAGGGAGACCACCGCGAACACAACCAGGGTTATCGTTGAATGCCCCAACGCCCACTCCAGTCGGCCCTTGTATTTCTGCGCAAACCAGTCAAATCCACGTTCGAATCTCTGGTGAAACCGCCAGATGACGCTTCGGCTCAACGGTGATTCCTTTTCCTGCCCCTGATAGAGCGGCACCTCTTTAGGTAGAAGGAAGTGCATCATGGTGGGCACCAGTGTGCGCGACAGTCCGTACGAGGCGATCAGAGCCAGTACAACATTCAGTGCTAGCGGTGTGAAGATGTACTTCGCAGAGCCGGACAGCAAGGTCACAGGCACGAACACGATGCAGATCGACATAGTGGAGATCAGCGCCGGCATCGCTACTTGCTCTGCGCTGTCCAGGATCGCCGTGGCCAGCGGCTTCTTCTCCCCGGTCCCGAGGTTGCGGTGCGTGTTCTCGATCTCCACCGTCGCGTCATCGACCAGCATGCCTACAGCGAGAGCAAGGCCTCCTAGCGACATGACGTTAATCGTCTCGCCCAGCGCCGAGGAGACCGCGATCGCGAACAAGACGGCCAGCGGAATGGACACGCTCACAATCAGCGTGCTTCGCCAACTGCCCAGAAATACGAGGATCATCATGGCGGTCAGAAACGCTGCGGTGACCGCCTCCTGCACCACGTCCTGGATGGAGGCTCGCACGAGCACCGATTGATCGAAGATCGGTGTCAGTGTGAGCGCGCTGGGCAGCCCGGCCTTGATGCTCGGGATCGCCTTCTTCACCTCATCCACGATCGTCAGCGTTGAGGCGGCGCCGCTCTTGATGACGGTCAGCAGCGCTGAGGCCTGACCGTTCTCGCTCACATAGCTGGTCTGCGGTTGGTAACCGTTATGGATCCAGGCGACATCCTTCATCTGAACCGCCGCGCCATTTACCGTCCGAATCGGCAGAGAGTTGAGTTCCGCGATCGTGCCTGGGCTGCTGTTGGTTCCCACCATGTACTCGCGGTCGCCTATCTTTTCAGTGCCCGACGGCGTGACCAGGTTCTGGTTGGCGAGCGCGGCGGAAATGTCCGACGCGCTCAGGTGGTTGGCCGCGAGCTGCCCCGGCTCCAGGTCTACCATGATGGCGCGTTGCTCCCCGCCATACGGCAAAGGCACCGCTGCCCCCTTGATGGTCGCAAGCTGCCCTCGGATGAAGTTTTGACCAAGATCGTAGAGTTCGGTCTGTGAAAGCCCCCGTCCGCCGAGACTCACCTGCACGATTGGAACGCTGGAAGCGTCGTACTTCAGCACATAGGGCGGCAGGATCCCTGTCGGCATCAGTCGCAGGAGCGACTGCGCCAGCGCTGTTACTTGCGCAATCGCAAGGTCAATCTGAACATTGGGCTGAAAGTGAATCTTAATAACTCCGACACCGCTGTAGGACTGCGATTCGGTGTACTGGATGTTGTTGACGCTGGTTGGGAGCGCGCGCTCGCATACCCCGACGATCCGCTTGGACATGTCATCGGCATCGAGGCCGCTGTAAGTCCAGATCACGCTGACGATCGGGATGTTGATGTCCGGCAGAATGTCGGTGGGCGTCGTCGCGATGGAAGCCACGCCGAAGATCGCAATCAGCAGCGCGACGATAACGAATGTGTATGGCCTCTCTAGAGCAAAGCGAACAATCCACATCAGCGCTCCCTCCCCGTTTTCCACTCTAGGACGGCTATCTCTGCTTGCGGGATCCAGAACCGGTAGTCTGTACCCGTGCTCACCTCACGTCGTGAGAGCCTCGCGCGACCGACTACGCCCTAAGTACTGGTTTCTTCTAGTCCGGTGTCGCACCCTATCCTTGGTGATGCACTCGCACTTCCAAACATTCTTCGCTCGGAAGAAATGGTTAGATCGCTCTGTCTCACCCGCTTTGCGTATGTGTCGATCACCCATCTCACCGGCATGCAAGCCTGAATCGTCCAACATGCCGAGGACCTGTCCGCCCGCTGACACTCATGTACGAACCCTTGAACACAGTTAGCTTTGTGTGTTTCGTCAAGAGGCAAACTGTGGAGGTATGGAATGCCCGATCGCCCAGTTCAGGTTCAGATGAGCAGAACGACCAACGCAGCGAAAGTCCGACCTATAAGCTGCAGCATCACATGTGGATAGGCAGCCTCAAAAAAAGAAACACTCTAGCGATGGCCACCCTCGGCGTGCCCGCGTCCATCACGCATTTCGTTTCCGTGGAAATGGTTGAAAGGCTTGTCCCCGCGTTCCGGATGTGGACCAGAGTAGCCGTGCTGAGGATCGAAACGGTTATCAACGTGACCATGGAAGTCGTGCGCACCGTGGAACCACGGGCCGGCTCCGATGAATACACCACCGCTGAACCACTCGGGCCCGTAGTACCCGTACGGAGCGCAGTTGTATGGCGCGGAGTCGTAGTAGCCATAAGGGCACGCGGGTTCGGGGCCAATGTTGATCGAGACCTGCGCGGGTGACGAACTCGGAATGCTGGTCAGAGCCGCGAGCATAATGGCGAAGGCAAGAACTTTTGGATAACGCATGTGTTTCTCCTCATTCCGACAAAAGCAAATCAGCTGCCAAAGTTGTAAATACATGGGAAAGACTTCCATCCAAGGCGAGGGAAAGGCCGACCGCAGAGGAACACCTAGCGTGGACCTTGTCTTGGCGTGACCGCTGGCGGACTGGTGTCGGACTGGTGTCGGACTGGTGTCGGACGGGGGACGTAGGGTTCAGAGGAGTGCAAGACTCTCACAACCTGATTGCGGTTGCAGCCTTCCTATCCTTTTCCTACATTCAATCACTTGCCTCGTTCTTTTTTTCCCCCCTTCAAGTTTGGCATTCCTAATGCACATGCGTGGTGGTCGGGGCGGCATTCCTGTCGGAATGGCAAGCCCAGGCACACACAAAACTTTAGGAGAAAACAAAATGAACGCTTTAAAGAAACTGATTGTGGGCATGGGCCTGATGTCGGTCCTATGTGCTATCCCTGCCATGGCGCAGATCACCAATGCTGTGACATTTGAAGCACCCTCTGCGTTCTATGCGGGAAACGCGAAAATGCCTGCGGGCAGTTATCGAGTGACTCAGCCGAACGCCGACGACAACCTCTTATTGCTCGAAACCGCCGACGGCTCACACTCCGTTTTTGTGGAGTTTGAAAAAGGCTCGTCCGACACTCGGCATACGCAGAGCGATGTCACTTTCAACAAGTACGGCAACGTAGATTTTCTGAGCGCCATCTGGGTCGAAGGACGAAAGTCTGAGATGCAGATCCTGCCGTCGAAATTCGAACAAAATACGGCGAGAGCTGCGGCCGCTGAAAAACATACGCTGTCAGCCAAGAGTGCGGGTCAGCCGTAATAACTGACTGTTCCTTGGGGACATTTCAAAAAACAAAAGGAGAAACCATGAAACTACAGAACAAAATGCTTGTTTCGATCGCAACGTTCTTTGTATTCATAGCTGCGTCATTCGCCGAGCAGGTGAAGACCGACTACGATCACAGCGCAAATTTCGGACAATACAAGACCTACTCTTGGGAGAAGGTTCAGACCAAAGATCCGCTGATGGTTGACCGCATTAAGGACGCGGTGAATGCTGCTCTAACAGCCAAAGGCTGGACCCAGGTCGACTCGGGTGGTGACGTCTCTGTCGTGGCGATCGAGATCACGAAGAATCAGCAGACTCTCAATACTTTCTACGATGGCTTTGGCGGAGGCTGGCGGTGGCGCGGAATGGGAGGTTTCGGAGACGCAACGACAACCACTGAAACCTACCAGGTTGGCACCCTGGTCGTCGATCTGTTCGACGCCAAGGCCAAGAACTTAATCTGGCGAGGCTCGTCCAGCGACACACTCTCCAACAATCCAGATAAGAACACCAAGAACCTCGACAAGGAAGTGAAGAAGATGTTCGACCATTTTCCTCCGGAGGCGAAAAAGTAAAGCCGAGGGGAGTTCTTACGATGATCGATACAAAATAGCACCGCCGGAAGAGCCGCTCTTTGTCCCGGCCGGCGGTTCAGTTTCGAAGAACGCGACATGAGTCTCTTGAGGGCCGCTCACAAGGAGAAAACGGTATGAAGAAAGTGATTACGTATCTGATGAGCATTTTATTTGTGGCTCTGCCAGTTCTTTCCGCGCCAGCTTTGGCAGCTGATCAAGAAAAGGATGAGGATCGCCTAAAGAACAGCGGCATTGTGCTGAAGGAGATTCTCGATGTTCCCGACGACATCCCTCAGGACTTGCTTGACAAGGCTGATTGTGTGGTCGTATTCCCGTCCGTCCTGAAAGCAGCGTTCATTGTTGGCGGAAGTTATGGGCGGGGAGCGATGTCCTGTCGCCAAGGCCAAGATTTCAAGGGCCGCTGGGGTGCACCCACTATGATGGCGCTCGAGGGCGGCAGCTTTGGCTTCCAAATCGGCGGGGAGGCAACGGATTTTGTTCTTCTGATCATGAATGATCGCGGTGCGAGTGGAATTCTCGCCAGCAAAGTGAAGCTTGGCGCGGACGCTTCGGTTGCTGCTGGCCCGGTCGGCCGCGACCTCTCCGCGGAGACCGACGCTACTTTGCGGGCGGACATCTTGAGCTACTCCCGTGCCCGAGGAGCTTTTGCAGGTGTCGCCCTTGAAGGATCAACCATCCGCCCTGATGGTGGCGCCAACGAGAAGATTTATGGGCGGAAGATTCCCCCAAGGCAGATCGTGCGGTCTGGCACGGTCGCCGTCCCGGCAGCCGCCGAGAAACTGGTCTCGACACTGGACGCCAGGACTCCAACCCATAAGCCATAACGCACGCGAAATCGCCGCCTTGGGGAAACAATGCTTGCATCGCGAAACCCGACGAGGCAACCGGACTGTCACCTCACCGGGCGACATTCAATCGCGTGCAGGTTTTTAGAACAGATCGGGTAATGGCAAGAACCCACGCAAACTCGGGAGTATTGACTTGAGTCGCACAACTCCGATCAGTGTCCCGAGTCAGCAAAGGCCGTTCGCTATCGCCGGCCTGCGCCAAGTCCTTCGCGACGCCTGGGCCATGACTTACCCATACTGGCTTTCCGAGGAACGCTGGGCCGCGCGAGGGCTTTTGCTCGCCGTCATCGCTCTCAACCTCGGGACTGTCTATATCAATGTCCTTCTCAATAAATGGAATAACACGTTCTATGACGCACTGCAGGATAAGAACTACGCGGTCTTTCTCCACCAGCTGATTCGCTTCTCCGGGCTCGCATGCCTTTTCATTATTTTCACCGTTTACCAGTTCTACCTCAACCAGATGCTCCAGATTCGCTGGCGACGCTGGCTCACCGAGCGCTATCTCCACGGATGGTTGACCGATGCTGCGTACTATCGCATGCAGTTCACCGCCGGTGAGGCCGACAATCCCGACCAACGCATTGCAGACGATGTGCCACAGTTTATCGCCAGTACTTTGACTCTCGGCATTGGCGGAATGAGCGCCGTAGTTACCTTGATCTCATTCGTCACAATTCTCTGGGGACTCTCCGGGACACTTACAATTCCTAGCTCGTCCATGAAGCTGCCGGGCTATCTTGTATGGGCAGCGCTTTTGTACGCCCTCG
>DATNLB010000732.1:0-11913 GCA_035603095.1 Candidatus Acidiferrales bacterium | reverse complement strand
TGAGGGGAGCAGAAGGATGGGTTTCGTACCGATTGCAATCGATAAGTACGTCCAGCTGCACGTCCAGGCTAACCCTGACGAGGATCCCAGGGAGCTGCTCACGCGTTTGCGCAGTTGCGTTTCTGACTCCTTGGCGGGAGCGCGTTGCTCCTGCGGGGCACCCATCTGGGTTGTCGGGTCCGTTTCGGCGGGATACGCGTGTTTCACGTGCATCACCGGCGAGGCATTTCCCGCCGAGGACTACGAGATTGATCAGGTGCTCGCAGCCCGTGACGAGCCGACGTCGAGTAGACTCGACCACCCGCGAGTTTGAAAGCAGAAACGGAGGACTGAAAAATGCCCTCGGCTCCGTCTGCGAGCCGGTCGGGGCCTCCCTAAAGAGCTCACTGGAGATCTAACGGTCGGATAGCCTAGCGTGACACCGGATGCCACGCGGATTGTCGAGCCGGACCGCATCCCATATCGCGAAGAATAATCCTCTGGGAGCAACGACCGCAATACTGATAACGGCGAGGTCGGTGGTTACCATTCCTACTCACCATCCATACTTCCAGTAGATTCGCACCGCTTCGTTTGGTTTCGTGAAACCTGAACTAGGGCGCCGAAGGTTTCTGTGCTGCTGGTGGCGGTGGTGGCGGAATCGCGAATTTGGAGTCGTCCACAGGAACGTTCTGCTGAAGCTGCTCGACCTGAATGGTGAATCGGTTGCCGGGACGCGCAAGCGTCCACCGGAATGGCACCTTCACGCCATTCGCATCGCGATAATCCGCATAGTCGATCTGCGTTGGCATACGGCCGAGAGGAGTTTCGGCGTACCGCACAAGACGCAGCAGCAGGCCCGACTCCTTGTCCAGGTATAAGCGGAGCGGCGGTTGCCCCTCGGTGCGCCCGGCGACCAAGTAAGTGTCATGACCATCGATCTTTTCACCAGCGTCGACGCGGAATTTCTCATAAAGCGTCTTCAGATGCGCTGGCAAGTAAAGATCGGCATCGATGCGTGCGGCGGCGTTTTCCGCCGCCGACATCATATGCACACGCCCGGGAACACTGAGCCACCCCTGTTTCCCATCAAAACCAGTGAAGCTGTCTCCGCCCTGGAGATGCATAACCGAGAGCCGCTTGTCCGGAGCCTTCGAATAAACATCGACTGGAAAATGCTGCCCGCCGAATGCGGTAATCGTTCCCTTCTGCACGCGGCTCGTGATTTTCTGGAGCGCATCGGCCCCGCCGATGGCGGCGAGATATTTGTCGAGAAGCTGCTCCGCACTCGGCAACGTGGCTTTTGCCTCGCCGGGCTTTTTCTCTTCTTCGGCGGCCGGCTTGGCTTCTTCGTCCGTGATGATGGGTGTGGCCACGGGATCTTTCGAGCCGCGGTGGCAGGAATAGCAGGTAACTTCTCGGTGGCCCTCGAAGTTGTCTTTATTGATCGCCATCATCATGTTGATCATCTTGCGCGCCGTGACTTTGGGCTTTTTGTCGTCCTTTTCGTTCGCATGCGCGACGTGGCAGTACTCGCACTCGACGCCAAGAGAAGCAGCAATGAACTGCATCGAGGGGATGACCTGATCGGCCGGGATTCCCTTAAGAGCTTGAATATTCTTGAACTCTTCTTCCGCGAGTTTGGGCCCCGCCGGAGCCGCCGGCGCGTTCGGAGCAGTGGACTGCGCCCAGGCCCCGGCAATCGCCAGCACGAGGCCCAGCGATGTTCCGCAGACGGCAAACCAGAGTTTCTGACGATTCCCATGCATCGAATTAATCCTCGCAAGTGATGTAACGAAAGTGCGCGGCACGGTTACAAGAAACTGCTGAATCCTTTGGAATGGAACACAAGATCAGGCGCTGATTTCGCCGCGCTTCGCGAGCCCCGCAATGCGGTCGGCGGCGCGAAAGGCCAGCGCCTCAATGGTCATGGTGGGCTGGCCGCGGCCGGAAGTCACCAGGCTGCTGCCATCGCAAAGAAAAAGATTCTTGACGTCATGGGTCCGGTGGTCCGAATTGATGACCGAGGTCTTCGGATCGTTTCCCATGCGGCAGGTACCGAGAAGATGCACGGCGAACTGCTGCTCCCTTGCCGGGAAACCCCACTTTTTCTGCGCACCGGCGGCGTCAAAGATTTCATGAGCGCGTGCGAACATCCAATTCCCAAGCTTCAAATCATCAGGATGATCCGTGTACGTCAGGCGAAGCGCTGGCAGTCCCCAGGCGTCCTTCAGATCGGGATCGAGCGAGAAGCTGTTGTTTTCGAGAGGCAGGGACGTGCCATGGCAGAAGATTTCCATGGTGCGGTTAAAATCCTGCGCGAGAGCGGCCTTGAAGTCCTTGCCCCAGCGCGGCGTCTCAGGCGGTAGGCCGCCGAAAGCAAAACTGATGGGCGTGAAATCGAAGCGCGCATCAAGCCCGCCCCCGCCATAGAATCCAACTTTCTGTGGATCGAGTTCGTAGAAATCGTGCAGCACGCGGCTGACGGCGAATCCCTTGTAATCGTTCAGCGGATGCTCGAACTGACCGGTCACCACGCCACCGCTGTTGAGCATCAGATATTTTCCGACGATGCCGCTGGAATTCGCGAGCCCGTTGGGAAATTGTTTGTTGGCAGACAGCAATAGCAATCGCGGGGTTTCGGCCCCGTTCGCGCAAACCACGACCGCTTTGGCTTTCTGCAAGTGCGTGTTGCGCTTTTCATCGAAATAGACGGCGCCGACGGCGCGGCCATTGGCGTCCGTTTCGATGCGATGCACGTAGGAATTCGGACGAATTTCGCAGCGGCCAGTGCGCTCCGCCATTCGAATGGCCGTGGCCAGCGAACTCGATTTCGCGCCAACTTCGCAACCGAAGGCAAGACAGAAGCCGCAATTGACGCAAGCGCTTCGTCCCGGGCGCGGTTCAGAAAGGATCGCCATCGGTGCGGGGTACGGATGCCAGCCCAGCTTCCGCGCCCCTCGTTCGAATAGCACTCCCGAAGACTTCACCGGCAACGGCGGCATTGGATAGGGCTTCGACCGCGGCGGATCGAACGGGCTGGCTCCCGCCAGGCCGGAAACGCCAATCTCCCATTCTACTTTGGTGTAGTAAGGCTCGAGGTCCGCGTAGGTAATTGGCCAATCCATGAAACCGGTTCCCGCAATTGGGCCGATCTTGCTGCGCTCGATGAAATCGATTTCATGAAATCGCCAGAAATTCGCTGTGAAGTGTACGCTCGTCCCGCCCACGCATCGCCCGTACATGAGCGCGCGCTGCGGCTTCGCTTTTTCACCCGGCGTCTTACGGAACGTGTTGGGCTGAAGCTTCGGATGGTTGGTAAGCTTGTCCTGGGCCAGGATTTCGATTTCGTTGTGATTAAAATCGGCTTCGGTCAGATAAGGGCCCTGCTCTAGCACAACGACGCGAAATCCGTTCGTCGAAAGTTCCTTGGCGATGATCCCGCCGGCTGCACCGGAGCCGACGACGACAAAGTCCACTTCGTCGGAAGTCTTGTACTTGGGCTGGTCAACCGTCATTTCTTCTCCGCCTCTTTCGCCACTGGTTGCCACCCAGGATAGTCTTTGTCGTAGTACCCGAACGGTGCCTGAAACATATGTTCGCGCTCGCGCCCAATGACCTTCCACCCAACCCCATCATGATTGCCCGCGTAATCAGGGTCGATCAGGAATCCGTTGATCGTATGCTGGCGCAGCGTCTCAAAAAAATTCTGCGCTCCTGGGCGCGCCCTAAACGCCCGCCTCGGTGCATCGGTGTTTTCATCAAAGGACTGCAAAACCGCGTCTTGCTGTTCAGCCTCCAAGCCGGAGAATTTAGAGACGCTCGGAAACATTTCGCTCACTCTCACCTGCAAACCAGGCAGCCCCTCGCGGTACGTCTTTTGATCGTCGGCCCAAAACGTTGTCAGGCCACGATCAATGAAATAAACGACACCGGCTTCGCGTGACCCGGGAGTGTCGTCGGTCGGAATGAGCCGCGCAGTGATGGCCTCGACCTCGGCCGCCTCCCCCGGAGTGAAGAATTCAAATTTTGGCGGCGTTGCCGCTTTCGCGGCGTTATGCGCATGCGTTGCAGCAGACAAAAGGGCAGGCCAATTCGCGGAAATCCATGCGGCGCTGAGACCCGTTCCTGCTCGAAGAAGAAAGTTGCGGCGGTTGAGCTCGTTCATAGTGAATGGTCGAAAATCCTCAGACTTGCGACTGTAGGATGAAGCCGATTCTCCGTCAAGAACAATTGACGCATCCACGCGATTCAAAATCTCCATCAGACTCCGCATGAGTGGAAGGGCCGTTGCCAACAACAGCTAGGGTCACGTCCCGTAAATACTCTAAAACGCTCGCCGCCGTCTCTTACCGCTCCGTGTCCTCTGTGCTCTCTGTGAACTCCGTGTTAGGCAATTTTCTGCTCCGACCCAAAGAACGCTCGGACTATTTTCGGTTATCAACGGGACGCCAAACTAACTGGTGTAGGATGCACGGCATTCCGAATCCTCATTCAATTTCGCGAATCCGCGGTGATTCTGAGACACTATTAGGCGCTTATGGCTACGTTATCGGGGGCAATTGGAACCGGCAGCAAATGGCTGCTGGACAAAATAGTTGGCGCCATCGCCGCCACCGGAATCAATCCCAACCTCCTGACATTCCTTGGACTGGTCGTAAATTTTGGGGCCGCCGCTTTTTTTGCCGTGGGCCGGTTCTTCGTCGGCGCCCTGATTATTTTCTTCGCCGGCTTCCTGGACATTTTGGATGGGCAGGTGGCGCGGCGGCAGAACCGCGTCACCGCCTTCGGCGCATTCTACGATTCCACGCTCGACCGCTACGCGGACATGGCCCTATACATGGGCCTCTTGGTCTATTATTCCGTGACCGGCCGGACTCCCTATGTCGTGCTGGCCGCCGTCGCCACGGCCGGCTCCGTGATGGTCAGTTATGCGCGCGCCCGCGCCGAGTCCCTCATTCCCCTGTGTAAGGTCGGCTTTATGGAGCGCCCCGAACGCATCGTGCTGCTCATCATCGGCGGGCTCTTCAATCGCATGGGACCGGTTCTTTGGGTTATCGCTGTGGTTTCCACACTCACCGTCATCCACCGCATCTATTTCACCTGGCAGGAAACCCGCGCCGGCCGCGTCCTTCCCGGAATCAGGCTTTCGCTCTAGCCCGCATTTCTTAACTGTCATGTGGTCCGTGAAACGCGTTTTCCTTTGACGATGGAGAAAAATGCGGGCTGCATGTAAACACCTGCATTTTCGCTTCAAGCTGCTCCTATCCGGCTATTTCACTGTCAGTGTCAACATGGAGTTGTGGCTCAACGAGCCAGAAGTTCCCGTCAAAGTAAGAGTGTAGGTTCCCGGTGGAGTGCCTGCCTTTGGCGTTGAACTGCTTCCAGCAACGCCGGTGCAACCACCACAAAGCAGCAATACAAACATAGCCACACTGGAGACTTGCCACACGTACCCTCGCCTGGGTGTGGCGAGCCTGCTAAGAATGGCGCACGCCATAAGCGCCAGAAGCCACGTCAGCCCGATTCGTAAGCCGGTCCACGGCCAACGCACGATCGTGCCTGGCGGCACCAACGACTGAGCCATTGTCGTCACCGTAATATTGAACGGCGCGTAGGAGCTACCTGTAGGACTCACGGACCCAGGAGCCGTGCAAACAGCCAGCATCGGAGCGCCGCTGCACTGAAACGAAATCGTCCGGCTGAATCCGCCCTGCGGAGTGATGGTGATCGCATACGTTGATGTCGATCCAGCCGTGGCTGCCGCCGCGGTCGGGGACGCTGAAAGGGCGAAGTCCGCCACCGTTTGCGTCAGGCCCGGCGAAGTGCTGCTGGCGAAGCTCGCATCACCGCCGTAGATTGCGGTGATCGAATGCGTTCCGCCCGTCAGCCCTGAAGTAGTGAACGTCGCGGTCCCGCCGCTCAGCGTGCCCATGCCCAGCACAGACGCGCCATCGTTGAACGTCACCGTGCCAGTGGGGGTGCCCGAGCCGGTGCCTGGCTTCACCGTGGCCGTGAACGTCACAGCGGATCCAAAGATTGAGGGATTATTCGATGAGGTGACGGAAGTCGAGTCACCCACCTTGTTCACCGTTTGCATAAGAGCCGGCGAAGTGCCACCGGCGAAGTTCGCATCACCGCTGTAGACTGCGGTGATCGAATGCGTCCCCGCCGTCAGCCCTGAAGTGGTGAACGTCGCTGTTCCACCGCTCAGCGTGCCCATGCCCAACGCAGTGGCGCCATCCTGAAACGTGACCGTCCCAGTCAGTGTGCCTGTGACCGGCGAAGTCACCGTG
Source organism: Candidatus Acidiferrales bacterium (assembly GCA_035603095.1). Classification (GTDB taxonomy): domain Bacteria; phylum Acidobacteriota; class Terriglobia; order Acidiferrales; family UBA7541; genus Acidiferrum. Next base: position 5,638 of record DATNLB010000732.1, on the reverse strand, counting down.
GCGGTGAGCGTCACAGCCGTTCCAATAATGGACGGATTGTTCGACGAGCCCACCGCAGTGGAGCTCGCCGCCTTGCCAATCGTCTCCGTCAGGATCGGCGAAGTGCTGCCCGTGAAGTTCGCATCGCCGCCGTAGATGGCGGTGATCGAATGCGCTCCTGTCCCCAGTCCTGAAGTGGTGAACGTCGCCGTCCCGCCGCTCAGCGTCCCCGTCCCCAACGTAGTGGCGCCATCCTGAAACGTGACCGTCCCAGTCGGGATGCTCGCCGCTGACGACGTCACCGTAGCAGTGAAAGTCACAGCCGCTCCACGATTCGATGAACTATTCGAGGACACGACGGAAGTGGAGCTAGCTGCCTTGCTCACCGTCTGCATAAGGACCGGCGAAGTGCTGCTGGCGAAGTTCGCATCACCGCCGTAGATTGCGGTGATCGGATGCGTTCCGCCCGTCAGCCCTGAAGTAGTGAACGTCGCGGTCCCGCCGCTCAGCGTGCCCATGCCCAGCACAGACGCGCCATCGTTGAACGCCACCGTGCCAGTGGGGGAGCCCGAGCCGGTGCCTGGCTTCACCGTGGCCGTGAACGTCACGGCCTGGCCCAAGGCAGATGGATTCAGCGAGGAGGTCAACGTTGTCGCTGACAAAGAGGAGCCCGTCCGGCCGCAAGATGCGAACTTGAAGGACCCAATGCGAGTATTCCAGTTAAACGTACCGCTGGTTGTCAGGTATTCGTTCGTGTACCAGAAGGTGCAGTCGTCGGCCGGGTCGACGCTCATACTACTGTAGTCACCCCAGCGACTGCCAGCGCTACCGGTGGTCTGCGATCCTGTGCCTTCAATGATGCTGTTTTCGCTCTCCATCGTGCCCGCTGGATCGGAGGGCACGCGGCCTGTATAACGAACAGCCGGGAAATTGCTGCTACTGGAAGCACTGTATCCCACAGCAATGTCACCCGATTGATCCATCGCGATCGAGCCCATCCAGCGGTACTGCGAGTCGGGTGAGAAAGTCCCCTGTTGGAAAACGGTCGGGGTGACGTTCGGGCTGCGGATCTCATACCATCGCACCCCCACGCTGCTTCCCGCCATCACCGAGTGGTTGACCACCAGTGATTCATGGTCGCCATAGTTCCGATACGCCAACCGGAACATCAGGCGGTCGCCCAGGGAATCGAGCTGTTGCGTCGTTCCAGGCTGGGGAATGCATGTGCCGCCGCCACACGCTTCGCTGAAGGCCGCCACGGGGATCGCCGTGGGACCCGTGAAGGTGGAGTTCGCGGGCGTCGTGAAATCCACATGAAACTTGAAGAGGTTCAGGCTGCTCGGCGCTGCCATCTGAAGATAGAAGTTAGGCTCCCCGGTCGGGGGCGACGTGGTTCCGTCGAGGTCCGCCGGCAAGAGACTGTCAACGCTCGGATTCTGCTGCATGCAAATGGCGTTGGCCGGTCCGCCACTCAGCATCGTAGCGCGGTCAAAGGCGCAAGGGTTCGCGCCAAGGAAAGCGCTTGCGCTTGAAAACGTGTTGGCCGTCCAGTAGTAGGCATCGGGCCAGACTGCTAGCTTTGGATAATCGGGCGTGTTACTGCCAAAGGAGAACTCATATCGATAATAGCTTTGGGTCGCATCCGATGTTGTGGAGACAGCCATGCAGTAGGCGTTGAGTTTGACATTCATCTGGCCTACCACCCAGCGCTGGGCGGCCTTGTCATAAAGGACGACAGGGTCGCTCCCGTCGCCAGTGGCGCAGTCGCCGTTGAAGCCACTCCAGATGATGTGGATAGGCGTCGGGCCTAGCAGCAGGGCACTCGAGGTCTTGTCGTAAACCGCATATTCTACGTTCACGATCTGTACGAACTGCGTGGCTCCGACCGAGCCGTTCGTGTCAGGTGGTGCTACCCCGTCTGCGCCTATGCCGTCAAAGTCCAGTCCAGGTGAAGTGCTGACGAGGGGCAAGGAAAGCTGTTGAAGAGCCGAATCCTGGGTGACCGAGGCGGGGGGAGCCGGGGTAGGTCGCGGCTGGCGCAGTGGGATGTTGCGCTGGCTGGTGGGGGCCTTGGGCGGCGCGGAAGCGACCAGGTCCACCAAAGGCGGGGAAATGTCATAACTGACGGGGGGTATGACCGTGGGATTTGAACTGGTTTGCTGTGCCGACGCCGGAACCGCTGACGCCAACACAACGAAGAACAAGGGAAGAACGCGTACGAGCTTACTCTTCATTCGAACCTCTTGCTTTGAGGAACTTCCGAATTCACCTAGACTACTTCGGACAATGTCCCCTAGCTACTGTCCTTTGGGCCGGAATTGTACTGTCCTGTGGGCAAGGCTGAGGATTCAATCTACGCACGAGTCAGGTTGATTGGAAGCCGAGGTGCGCCAAAAACAGTTGCATCTGACACAAACTTTTCTAGGTCTCACAGGAAATCTCAACTCCTGGCTATCGCTGCACTCGTACAAGTGACGTTTGCGCCCGGCTCGTGTAGTTTGCTCTTCCCTCGGCGCTTCCAAACCGCGGCCATTTCGTCCAGCTCGCCAAACGACAAGTACGCTGTTCCTAAACTGGTCCTCTGTACAGATGGCAGTTTGCCCTCTGGAGGGTAGCCTCCCAAGTGGGGGTTGTATCTGTCACCCGCGGGTTTAGAAGCCATTATGCGAACCCTGAACATCTTGACTAGGGCCCTTGCGCTTGGTGCGTTGCCGCTGGCCGCAGCCGCACAGCAAGCGCCGACACTTAGCCAAGTGTTGGACAAAATTGTGACGCAAGAGCAGGTCGAAATGCAGTCGCTTCGCCAGTACTCGCCCCTGGTGGAGACGTACATCCAGAATCTTCGCCCGGATAAGCACCTGGGCTCAGTGCCGGATGGTGACAAGTATTTTCTGGGCCGCGCCGACCTGGCGAGGGGTGTTGAACTCGAACCGCTGACCCGCGGCAGTGGAACCAAGCACAACAAGATATTCGGCGGCTTGGGAAGCTTCTTCTCTATGGAATTTCTCCCCCAGGGCTTCCTGCAGATGATCTACCTGGACATGTATGGCTTCGATCGCCAGCACTACAATTTTGAGTTCGTTCGGCGCGAGTTCCTGGGCGAAGTTCGTTGTTTGGTCTTCGACGTCGATCCCGTAAGGAAGAACGACAAAGGACGCTTCGTCGGCCGGATCTGGGTGGAGGATCAGGATTATCACATTGTCCGTTTCAACGGAGCCTATGGCGGCTCCTCTTTGATAAGCAACTACTTCAATTTCGACAGCTGGCGCACAAATGCGGGAAGGAACCAATGGCTCCCGGCCTTCATCTACAGCCAACAGGGCGATGCCCAAGACCCACAGACGAAGAGGCTGGGATTCAGGCCCTTTAGGGCGCAGACGCGCCTATGGGGCTACGATCTTGGCCACGCTCGGGAGGAGCAAGAGCTGAACAAAGTCCTGGTGGAGGGGCTGGTGAACGATGAGGCCGAAGCGGCCAACGACTTCTCGCCGGTTCAAGCAGAACGCTCCTGGGACCGTCAGGCTGAAAACAACGTCGTGGAAAGCATGGAGCGGCTGGGCTTGATGTCGCCGTACGGGGACGTGGATAAGGTGCTCGAGGCGGTGGTCAACAACCTGGAGGTCACCAATGGTCTGGACATTGAGCCGGAGGTCCGTTGCCGCGTGCTGATGATCTCAACGCTTGAGTCTTTCACAATAGGCCGCACCATCGTCCTGAGTCGTGGCTTGGTGGACGTGCTTCCAGACGAGGCCAGCCTCGCGACCATCCTCGCGCACGAGCTCGGTCACGTGGTGCTCGGACATCGCATGGACTCTCAATTCGCGTTCCTCAATCGCGTGCGCTTCGACGAAAAGGAAACGTTCCGCCACTTTGGCTTTGCTCGCACACCGGAAGAGGAACAGGCAGCGAACCAGAAAGGGCTCGAACTGCTGAAGAATTCGCCGTACAAGGATCAGTCCGGAACCGCCCGGTTGTTTCTCCAAGCGCTCAAGGAACGCTCGAAGGCGATCCCCAACCTTATCAGTCCTCACCTGGGCAACAGAGTCCAGGCAAGCTGGACCGTCCTCTCCGCAGTGTTCTCCGCCCAGCCGTCTGATGAAAAGCCAGCAGCTAACGTCATTGCTGCGCTGCCCCTCGGCGGACGCATCAAGATCGAACCGTGGAACGATCACCTACAGATGCTCAAGTCCAAGCCAGCAGGCACGCTGGCTGAATCCGAGAAAATGCAGTTCGAAGTGACTCCGTTCGTCCTCTATCTCACCCGCCAAGGAAATCACTCATTGACAGAAGTTCCTGACGCCATATCGGCTAGTTCCGATTCAGATCCAAAACCGTAGTCGGCTTAGCGACGGCAGGCGATGAAGATGGAGTAGCGGGGTTAGGACGTACGTTTGGCGCTATGATTCGCCTTCTTGGCGGCTTTCCGCTGCGCCTTCTCGTATTTCTTCGTTGCTTTCTGCTGCTTCTTGGCTGCCTTCCTATTCATCTTTTGCTGCTTCTTGTCCGCCTTTCGGGACTGGCGTGCAGCTTCCGCGACAGTCATGCGTTGAGCTTTAGCCGGTATCGACCATCCAACACTCAAGGCGGCCAGCAGTGTGAAAACAGCAATTCGTTTCATTCGGAATTTCCCTTTTGACTTCAAGAACAACACCAGTTTATACCCATCTCGCCCTGTCGGATCAAGAAAGGCTTCTTCCCCGTGGTGTTCTGTTTTTGGAACGTCCTGGTTGCAAAAGCAAGCAAGCTTTCTTTCTTGTGCGTGCCGAGCCGATGCAACCCGGAATACCCCGCGATCTTGGAGCCCCACCGCATTCGTAGCAGGTGATCCGTATAATTGCTGGGAGAGTTTAAAAACAGCTTGGTTGGGAAACCAAGCAGACTTTCTTTATTCAACACATTCGCCCTGTACAATCCAATCTATCGGGAATTGTTATGGCGTAATCCCCTTCCTGATTCAGACGGAACCAATAATCGGATTGCGCACCGAGGGGCTCCCTACGAGGGGGCCCCCCTGTCACTCTGGCCAATCCCTCCCACCGCTTGACACGCATGCGTGTCTGGAACTATAGAGTGTAGTAGGTACTTCTGCATATCTTGCACCGGAGGAGCACATCAATGATCATTGGTGATCGACTAAGGGAACTGCGTGAAGCGAAAACTTTCTCCCAAGGCGAAATCGAAAAGCGCACGGGCCTGCTTCGCTGCTACATCTCCCGCGTTGAAAACGGCCACACCGTTCCGGCCATCGAAACACTGGAGAAAATGGCCCGGGCTCTGGAAGTTCCTATGTACCAACTTTTCTATGAAGGCGAGGAACCGCCCAAACTGCCGAATCTTCTCAATCGCAAATCGTTTGACGACATCGCCTGGGGCAGTTCTGGCAAGGACGCACGCTTTCTCAACAAGCTTCGCCGTTCGTTGGGCAAGGCCACCGTACAAGATCGGAAGATCATTCTGCTTATGGCTCAGAAGATGGCCCTTCACTAAACCTACCCACCCGCTATCCTGGGGCCAGCGCTTATCAATTCTCTCGAGGATAAAAGCGGCATCAGCAATCGCCCGGTCCACGACGTGGCCTTTCGCCATGTTGGGCTTGTCGGGCTCCATCCCGCCGTTCGTAGCGGTGGTGCAGCCCACCAACCTGCGGTAGCGCCACGAC
>DATNLB010000502.1:0-4540 GCA_035603095.1 Candidatus Acidiferrales bacterium | reverse complement strand
AAGGCCGCCAAGAAGAAAGCGAAAAAGGCGGCGAAGAAGAAAAAGAAGCGCTAGGTCTTTTTCAAAAACCAGAGATCGGCGCGAGAAATAGGCCGGGACCATAGTTCCGGCTTTTTCTTTTTGAGGAACCACGCCTCCCGGACTGAGACTATCTCCACCCTTGCTTGTTTCCCATATTGAATACTCTATTTTTCAATTCAGGAATTGACCTTGCGCCAAGCATGTGATATTTGCCGAAGGCAGTACGTACCATTCGTATAAATCCATATGCTACGGGCGCTGGAACAGATACGGCGGATGCGGGGCGGAGCGCAATCACACCGGATGCGCTGCGACGACGGCTACTACTACGCAGTCAAATTCCAAAATAATCCCAGCACCGCCGCATCCTGGTCAATGAACTGCTTTATGCGCCCACGGCAAGCACCAGCAGCGTGGCATCGTCCTGCCAGCGGCCCCCGCTGAATTCGCCGACGACCTCCAGGATTTTCGCCTGCAGTTCATCGGCGGACAAAGCGCGGTGATCCTCCAGCAAATGCAGCAGACGGGCTTCGCCGAACTCCTCGCCCTCCAACCCGCACGCTTCGGTGACGCCATCGGTAAACAAAATCACGCGATCTCCGGGAGACAATTGCGCCGAGCCCATCTCGAAATCGCGGGTCGCGAACACGCCAAGCACGGGGCCGCCTTCCCGCAATCGCTCGTGCGAACCGTCGGAGCGCACCACGAAAGGCGCATTGTGCCCGGCATTGACGTAAGTCAGGCGGTGTAGGGGGCCCTCCAGCTGCGCATAGAAAAAGGTGATGAAGCGGTCGCTGTCCGTATTCCGGTAGACGATGGAATTCAGCCGGCTGCAAAGAAGGTTCGGCGCAAGGGACAGCGAGGAGAGTCCGCGCACGGCGGCTTGCAGATTGGACATCAGCAGCGCGGCGGGCATCCCTTTTCCCGCCACGTCGGCGATGCAGATTCCCAGGATTTTCTCGTCGAGCGGAAGAATGTCGAAATAATCGCCGCCTACCAGCCGGGCCGACTGCCACGCGCTGGCGATTTCATATCCCGGCATTTGCGGAATCTCGCGCGGCAGAAGTTTTTCCTGAATCGCTCTGGCCTCGGCGATCTCCCGTTCCTGTTCCTGCTGATGAACCAGGGCCTCTTCCCGTGCCCGGGCCTCTTCCGCGGCGCGGCGCCGCGCTTCGCGGCGCTCGCGGCCCAGGCCGATTTGCTTCTGGAGAATTTCCAGCAGCCGCGTGTTGGTCCACGGCTTCTCGACAAAGTCGCTCACGCCGTACTGCATGGCTTCCACGGCCAGGCCCACGGTGGCCCATCCGGTCATAGCCACCACGGGCGGAGCGTCCTCGATTTCCCTCAGCCGGCTGAGAACATCCAAACCTTCGCGTCCGGACGTGGTGTCGCGCGCATAGTTCAGATCGATGAGCAGAATATCGAACTCCTGGCGGCCCACCGCGGACAGCAAGTCCGCCGGAGAATTCACCGTTTCGATGCTGTAGCCGTGCCCCTTGAGCAGCAGCCGCAGGGCATCCAGAACATCCTGCTGGTCGTCGGCAATGAGAATTCGTTGGTGCATTGTTCCGTGGTCCCTTGAAACTTGCAGCGCCGCAGTCCGCGGTGAAATCGAGTTGCCAATGCAAATTAGTCTGCTTACGATTTGAACATGTTCAATATCCTCATCGCGCTACCGGACCCCAACTTCCGAGCCTGCGGTTTTAAGCGCAGTCCGGCTTCCAGTGCCGTACGGCACCAAGTCTTTTCGTGTGAGTTCCTTCCAGGCAGGAGAGGCTGTGAAAAAAATCCGGCATGGCCACTCATGGGAACGCTCGTCCCACTTCCGCACAACACTTCGCCAAAGGTTTCTGGCTGCCGGATTTCCCAGAGACGATCTCCTCTTTAGGGAGTCTATCCTCTCGTTTCTTGGGGAGTGGGAACCCGCGCTCCAGAGCCACAAACGAACCGGCCCGGTTCCCAAGCAACTCCTCACCACCAGACACCGCACCCTAAAGGACCGGCTCGGTCCAGTTTTCCAGCGTTTCCTTGACCTTGTGCAGGAACTGGTGGGCGATGGCGCCGTCCACCACGCGATGGTCGTAGCTGAGCGTCACGTAGCACATCGAGCGGATGGCGATGGAGTCGTTGATCACCACGGGACGCTTCTCGATGGCGCCGAGACCGAGGATGCCCACATTGGGCTGGCTGATCACCGGCAATCCGAACAAGCCGCCGAAGACGCCCGGGTTGGTGATGGAGAAGGTGCTCTCCTGCACTTCCTCGGGCTTCAGCTTTTTCGAGCGAGCGCGCTCCGCGAGGTCGTTCATGTTGCGCTGGATGCCAAGAATGTTTTTCTCGTCGGCGTTTTTCACCACCGGGACGAGCAGACCCCAGTCGAGCGCCACGGCGATGCCGATGTTGATCTCCTTGTGCAGGATGACGTTCGTTCCGTCCAGCGAGGCGTTCAGCGTGGGAAACGAGCGCAATCCCGCGACGGCGGCTTTCACGAAGAAGGGCATGAACGTCAGCTTGGTCTCGTAACGCTTTTCGAACTCGTCCTTGGATTTCGCGCGCAAGGCAGCCACCTTGGTCATGTCGATTTCATCGACCGAGTACACGTGCGCCGATACACGCTTCGAGGCCACCATGTGCTCGGCGATGCGCTGGCGCATGGCGCTCATCGGCTGCACTTCGTAATTGCCGAAGTACATCTTTTCGCGTGGCACGGCCGTTTCGAGCGCTACGTGCACCTGCCCTCCCGAGACTCCGGGTGCGGCTGCTGGCGGAGGTGCGGGCCGCGAAGAAGCCGTGGGAGCCGGAGCGGAGTACGCGGCAGGAGGGGCAGCAGCTGGGGTGCCGCCCGCTGCAATAAGAGCCTCGATATCCTGTTTGCTGATTCGCCCACCAGCGCCTGTTCCCTCCACGGCGGAGAGGTCGATGCCGTGCTCCTTGGCCATGCGGCGGACCAGCGGCGAACTGTGAATCCGCTCGCCCGATGAACCTGAAGAAACGGGGGCAGAGGCCATCGGCGCGGCGGCCGGAGCAGGAGCTGCGGGCCTCGGCTGTGGCGGGGCTGGAGCCGCGGCGACGGGGGCCTTCGCGGGAACGGGTGCGGCCGCAGCGGGTTTCGCAGGAGCGGGCGCTGGCGCAGCCGCCACGGAGCCGGCCGCATCGATGACGCCGACGATGGTTTGAATCGGCACGGTCTGACCTTCGCCGACCTTGATTTCTTTGAGCACGCCCGCCGAAGGCGACGGAATTTCGGCGTCCACTTTGTCCGTGGAAATTTCGAACAGCGGCTCGTCGCGCTCGACCTTGTCGCCCGGTTTCTTCAGCCACTTGGTGATCGTGCCTTCGAAAATGCTTTCCCCCATCTGGGGCATTACGATGTCTACGGCCATGATCGCTCTCCTCTTCTCTGTAAAATCCTAATACCGCGCGAGTTCTTTCGCGGCGGAAAAAATCTTTTTCGCGTTGGGCAGAAAATATTCTTCCAAAGTTGGCGCGTACGGCACCGGCGTATCGAGCGACGTTACGCGCATCAGCGGTCCGTCCAGATCGCCAAACGCCTTCTCGCAGAGAATCGCAGCGATTTCACCGGCGATTCCGCCCGTTTTCGTGTCTTCATGCACGACGAGACATTTATTCGTCTTCTTCACCGAATGCAAAATCGTCTCTTCATCGAGCGGCAGCAGAGTCCGTAAATCGATCACTTCCGCCTCGATTCCTTCTTTCGCCAGGGCCTCGGCCGCTTCGAGCGAAGTATGCAGCATCGCCGCGTAGGAAAGGATCGTCAGGTGTTTCCCTTCGCGGCGCACCGCGGCTTTGCCGATCGGAACGGTATAGTCCCCGGCGGGAACTTCACCCTTGATGCGGCGGTACAGGAACTTGTGTTCGAAGAAGAGCACCGGGTTATTGTCCCGGACCGCGGCCTTCAGCAAGCCCTTGGCATCGTAAGGCGTCGAGGGATAAATCACCTTCAGCCCGGGCGTGTGCACGAAATACATCTCCGGATTCGCCGAGTGGAAGGGCCCGCCGTGCACGCCGCCTCCGGACGGCCCGCGCACCACCATCGGCGCCGGGGCGTTCCACAGATAATGTCCCTTGGCCACGAAATTCGTAATCTGGTTGAACGCGCAAACGATAAAATCGATGAACTGCATCTCGACAATGGGCCGCAGCCCCAGATAGCTCATCCCGCAGGCCGCGCCGATAATGGCGCTCTCGCTGATCGGCGTATCGATCACGCGCTCCCAGCCAAATCGCTCGAGCAAGCCTTCGCTGGTCTTGAACGCCCCACCGTATACACCGACGTCTTCGCCGAGCAGCACGACGGCGGGGTCTCGCTCCATCTCTTCGAACATCGCCTGCTTGATGGCTTCGAGAAAAGTGATTTGCGTTCCGCTCGACGCGCCGCCGTTCGTTCCAGGCATGATTATCTCCGCGCCTTTCTCGAAGCGCTTGCAGCCCCGGGCTTCACGGTTTTCTTTGGCGCCACCTTCGCCGCCGGCTTTCGACCGTTCGTGGATTTCGCTTC
>DATNLB010000316.1:0-5532 GCA_035603095.1 Candidatus Acidiferrales bacterium | reverse complement strand
CAACAGAGGCGGGGTTTCCTTTGCGCCCGAAGGCGGGGTCTTAGATGACGGCAGCGGCCATAGCGCCCTCGCGTATGGCCTGATCGTCGGCGTGGCGCAGGCCAAGGGCGATGCCAACGATGGGAAAGCGCTGAATAGTGCGACGAGCCAGGTGATCCAGGACCTTCAAAAGTCGAATCCGAGTATGAAAATCACGCGGCAAGGCGAGGGTTTGCGCCTGAACGGGCAGCCAGGGATTTCGACATTTCTGAGCAATGTTTCGCCGGCGGGCGGCCAAGAAACGGATTGGCTCGTCACCGTTCTGCGCCCGGAGGGTCTGGTCTATTTCGTCTGCCTCGCTCCGCAATCCGCCTACGACAATTACGACAAGACGTTTTCCTCGATCCTGGACACGGTGCGGTTCACAAGATAGAGAGAGGATTCAACGCACAGAACACAGAGAAGAGTAGTACTCAAGAATCCTGAAATACGATAAGGGCGTCCCGGTTGGGACGCCCTGTGGCTCAGACTTGCCCATGCGAAGCCAGCTATTTTCCGTCGCCGCCAAAGAGGAACGGCAGAACTTCAGTGCCTTCCTTCTGCACTGCCTGGAGTTCGCTGGGATCGATGCCTAGCGCCTTCAAGAGCGACGCCGCAACTTGAGAGGTGGCCACCGGAGTCTTGACCACGCGAGAATGCAAAGCGGGGTTGGAGACGATCAGCCCGACGTTGGTGTCGCCGAAGCTGAAACCGCCGTGCTCGGCGTTCTTGGCTGTCGAGTGGGTGTAGACCGTGCCGTAGATGGGTTGCACGATGATATCGGGCGTGGCGCTGTCGGTCAGCGGGCTGTTGAACTTGAGATTGATCTCATTGCCCGCCATAACCTCATCGATGAACAAAGCGTTCGCATTGGCATTCAAATAAGCGGCAGCCGCCGCGGTCTGGCTCTGGTCTGCCAGCCAGATCAGCGCGATATCGTCGTCCTGAACGAAGCCACAAGCTTGCTGGGCCGGGGGATTGCAAGCGTTGGCGTTGGCGATGGCAATGGCGCCACCGTTGGTGGCGGCATCCGGCAATGCGGCAACGAGATCCGCGAAGTGGCCCGGCTTGTTGATCTTGGTTGGGTTGATGGGCGACTGGCCATGTTTGGCGCTGACGATGAACAGGGTCGAATCGTAAATGTGCTGCACTTTGAGCCCCTGAATCATGCTGGCCAGAGCAGCATCGGTCTGTTCCAGCGCGTATTCTAGAACGTCAGTCGGCGTGCCCAAGCCGTCCTTGTACCCGCCGGGCTTTCCGGTAAACATGGTGTCGTCGGCGCAGCCGCCCGCGGCGTTGTCCGTCGACAGCTTCTGTCCCACGCTCACACCCTGAAAGTTCATGCCGAACACGGTCGGAGTGCCCGTTCCGGGCGTCCCATCGTGCCTCAGGCCTTTAATTTCGTTGAGGATTCCGACAACCTTCTTTTGGTCATTCTCGACGGTGCAAACCACGCTGACAGTGTTGTCGAATCCGCCGAAGTTGGTAATCTCCGGAGTGTAGAGATCATCCACGCCCTTGCCGGAGGGCCCGTTGGCGATATCGTAAGCGGGGTGCTTGTCTGCCCAAGCTGTGTGACCGCCATTGGCCTTAACCACTTCGAAGATGGTGTTGCTTTTCATCGCGTTGTGGGGAAAGAGCCGGACACAGTTACCGTTTTCATCGAGGTGATTTGGCAATGCGTTGGGGTCGATGACATTCAGCGAAACTGGCGGCGTGCCCGAGTACTTATCAATGCTTTCGTCAAACACTTGCATGTTGCCCACTTGGCCGGAGCAGGTGGTGTTCGTGGGGTCGAAAATGCCGCGATTGTAGCTCACGTCGTAAAACAGGCCGTGGCTGATGGGAGATCCGCCGGTGATCAGCGCCAGCAGGCCGGGGAAGGAATCCGAGTTCGCCGGAGTGCGCGCGTTCGAATAGGTGATGCCGTGGCCGGCCAACTCAGCCAAGGCAGAATGGGGGTGGGCGGCTACATAGTTGGCAACATCCAGCGCGTGCAAACCGTCCACACTGATGAGAAGTACGTGCTTAATCTTTTGTCCGCCGCCAAGCTCATCGTTGGCGCGGGCCGGTGCGGAAAAGGTAGTGCCGATCAATCCGATCGACAGGGCTACTGCTAGCAATCTCTGGTTCAAGTGAATCTCCTTTATTTGGGAAAAGAGGACCGAGACGAACGCCTCGGCATGAAGACTAGGCCCAAGTTGTTACAGAACGGATAACGCTTGATGGATGCTCAATGAATACCCGAAAATCGGCGCGATTCGAAGAGGAATTTTATTGGCGAGTTATGAGGTACCGAACTTCCTAGCAGTTCATGTACTGCTGCCCGCGTTCTTATCGGCGTGCGGCTAACTCGCTCGCCGCCTTGTCCGCATGGTGCAAACGAAAGACTTCGGCCGCACGTTGCAATGCTTCACTAATGCTCCCGCATATATTTTCCGCGCCGACGTGGCGTTCGAACTCCGCTTGCTTCATCAGTTGTGAAGGCTGCTCGCGCGCTCCGCAGAGAAGCAAGGAACGGCCCGAAGCGTGCAGCGTGTCCGCCAAATCTCGGATGGCGCCCAGGCCGGTGGCGTCAATCGCGGTCATGTTCCGCAGACGAAGGATAACAATAGGCGGCAATCTATCGACGGAATGGAGAATGTCAGCGAACTTGTCGGTGGCGCCAAAAAGAAACGGGCCGTGAATCCGGTAAACAATCGCATAGTCCGGAATGTCCTTCCCTTGTAAGACATGCACGCGGCTGTCTTCCACATAATCTTTGGTCACGGGGCTCACCGTGGTCGTTCTGGAAACTTTGCGAATGAACATAAGTGCGGCGAGGAGCATCCCGACTTCTACGGCAAAAGTCAGATCCGTCACCACCGTCAGCGTCAAAGTCAGCAGCCAGACGGCGATGTCCGCCGTGCTCAGTTTCAAGATCTCGGGGATTTCTTCCCAATCGCCCATGTTGTAGGCCACGATCATCAGAATCGCGGCCAAAGCTGACAGCGGCACGTTCTTGACCAGCGGAGCGGCAAAGAGAACGATCGCCAACAGCGTCAGCGCATGAATGATCCCTGCAACGGGCGTCTTCGCGCCGGCGCGGACGTTGGTGGCCGTACGGGCGATAGCTCCCGTGGCGGGGAGCCCGCCGAACAATGGTGAAACGATATTCGCGACGCCTTGGCCAATCAGTTCCATGTTTGGATTGTGCTTGTCATTGCTCATGCGGTCAGAAACGACCGCGGACATGAGCGACTCGATCGCGCCGAGCATTGCGACAGTGAAAGCCGATGACAAGAGTTGCCGAAAGATGTCGTAGTGGAAGTGCGGAAAAGCCAATTTCGGCAGGCCGCCGGGGATTCCCCCAAAGCGCGTGCCGATGGTTTCAACGGGCAGATGCAGAAACAGGACGGCAGCGGTCGCGCCGAACGTAACCAGGATGGCGCCTGGGATTTTCCGAGCGTACTTCAGGCAGTAAACCATCGTGGCAATCGAAAGGATGGACACGGCAGTTGCCGGCACGGAAAAGGTATTCCATGCCTGCCCAAAGGCCACCATGCGATGAAAGAAATCACCAGGGACCTGATCCATCTTCAGGCCGAAGAAGTCGCGAATCTGCGTGCTGGCGATGAGGATGGCGATGCCGTTGGTGAAGCCGACGACGACCGGCCGTGGAAAGTATTTCACCATGGTGCCCATGCCGGTCACGCCCAACAGCACGAGGAGAACGCCCGCCATCATGGTGCACATGAATAGGCCGTCGATCCCGTGCTTAGCGACAATGCCCGCGACCACCACGACGAACGCGCCGGTTGGCCCTCCGATTTGCGTCTTGGATCCACCTAACGCAGAGATTAAAAAGCCGGTGACAATCGCGCAATACAAACCCGCTTGCGGCGAGAGACCGGATGCGATGGCAAACGCCATCGCCAGCGGCAGCGCGACGAGACCTACGGTCACGCCGGCGATGAGGTCAGACACAAACTTGTGACGATCGTAGCCGCGCAGCAGGATTATCGATTTCGGGAGCCAAGCTTCGACGGCGGATGTCATGCGGCTTTCGTTCCAGAGAAGATAACGTCCATGCAGATTCTAGCAAGGAGCAAGCCCAGATGGCCGAGCCGAGAAGTGGATGTGTGTCTTGAAGGGAATCTTGAACTGGCGCCCGCCTGTCAGACGGTCGTTTGCTTCGTTCAGTCCGCGGCTTCGCTGCGCGGGGTAGCTGGCTTCCAACGCAAAATAGGTTTGCGAGCGGCACCGACTTCGTCGAGACGCCGGACGCGCGTAGTGTGCGGGGCAGTCTTTACAATTTCCGGCTTCGTCGCGGCTTCCTCCGCGATGGCCTTCATCGCATCGATGAAGAGGTCGCACTCTTCCTTGGACTCGGATTCCGTCGGCTCGATCATCATCGCCCCCGCCACAATCAGGGGAAACGCCGTGGTGTAGGGATGAAAGCCGTAGTCGATCAGCCGTTTAGCGATGTCCATGGTGTTCACGCCGTTTTTCTTTTGAATGGCGTCGCTGAACACGACCTCGTGCATCGAAGGCAGGGAATAAGGCAATTCGTATACGCCCTCAAGGTGCTTTCGAATGTAATTCGCGTTCAGCACGGCGTCTTCCGTGGCCTGCCGCACTCCCGGGCCGTAGGCCAGGATGTACGCCAGCGCGCGGACCAGCACGCCGAAATTTCCGGCGAACGCTTTCACTCTGCCGATGGAATCGGGGCGCACCGGCTCCAGCGCCAGCCGCCCGCCTTCTTTTTCCACCAGGATAGGCACCGGCCGGAACGGCTCGAGAATTTTCTTCATCGCCACCGGACCTGCGCCGGGACCTCCGCCACCGTGTGGCGTCGAAAACGTCTTGTGCAGGTTCAAGTGCATCACGTCGACGCCCAGGTCGCCCGGACGCGTCACGCCCGCGAGCGCATTCATGTTCGCGCCGTCCATATACAGCAGCGCGCCCTTGGCGTGCAGGATTTCCGCGATCTCCGGAATTCGCTGCTCAAAAATTCCCAGCGTCGATGGATTGGTGATCATCAGCGCCGCGACGTCGTCAGTCACCAGGTCGCGCAGCTTATCAACATCAATCTGCCCGTGCGATTCGGACTTGATGTTTTCGACTTCGTAGCCCGCGATCACCGCCGTTGCTGGATTCGTTCCGTGCGCGGAATCCGGAATCAATACTTTCTTGCGTGGATTCCCTTGCTTTTCCAGGTACGCGCGAATCAGCAGCAGGCCCGTCAATTCGCCATGCGCCCCCGCTGCGGGCTGCAGTGTGATGGCATCCATTCCGGTGAGTTCCAGCAGGCACTTTTCGAGCAGCCGCAGAATCTTGAGGCAGCCTTGCGAAAGCTCCTGCGGCTGATAAGGATGCTCCGTGGCAATCCCATCGAGCCGGGCCACGAATTCATTTACGCGCGGGTTGTATTTCATCGTGCAGGAGCCGAGCGGATACAACCCCAGATCGATGGCGTAGTTGTAAGTCGACAACCGGGTGAAGTGGCGGATCACTTCCACTTCGCTCACCTCG
>DATNLB010000681.1:0-3297 GCA_035603095.1 Candidatus Acidiferrales bacterium | reverse complement strand
AACCGGTCGAGTGGCGCGTGGAAGACTTCTTGAAGGAAGAAACCGCCCGCGCCAGCGTCTCGATAGAAAACCGCCACGTCGAGCTGCGCTGCTGGCGTTATTCCGCAAAAGGGGTGCGCAGTTTTGAAGTTCCCATTTATTTTCTCGACGCCGACCTTCCTTCCAATGCCGAAGCCGACCGCAACCTCACCGGCACTCTGTATGGCGGTGATTCGTACTATCGTTTGTGCCAGGAAGTCGTGTTGGGCATCGGCGGCGTGCGCATGCTCCGCGCGCTCGGCTACAACGACCTCACGCGCTACCACATGAACGAAGGCCACGCGGCGCTGCTGGCGCTGCAATTGCTGTACGACGAAACGACGAAGGCCGGGCGCAAATCCATCCGCAGCGAGGACATCGAAAAGGTCCGCAGCAAGTGCGTTTTCACCACACATACGCCGGTGCCCGCGGGACACGACCGCTTCCCGATGGAATATCTCACACGGGTATTTCCCGGCCAGACGGAGTTTCTCGATTTGAAAGATGCTCCTACCGCGGATTTGCTGAAGCGCGTCTTGCAGGCGGAGCAGAATTTCCCGGACTTGCGGGAAGCGGCGCGCCTCGGGGCATCCCTCAATTTGACCCAGCTAGCCCTGAGCTTGAGCACCTACGTCAACGGCGTTGCCAAGCAGCACGGCGAGACTTCGCGCCAGATGTTTCCGGGGGCAGCGATCGAGGCCATCACCAACGGGGTGCACGCCGGGACTTGGACTTCGCCTCCGTTCCAACAACTCTTTGACCGCTATATTCCCTCGTGGCGCGAGGACAACTACAGTTTGCGTAGCGCGCTGGGCTTGCCCGCGGAAGAAGTTTGGGCGGCGCATCTGATCGCCAAGTTCGATTTGCTCGAGACGGTGCGCAAAAAGACTGGACTCAAGTTCGATTCGGAAGCGTTCACGATCGGTTTCGCGCGCCGCGCAACGGGGTACAAGCGCGCGGACCTGATCCTGGCCGATCTCGATCGGCTCCGGGAGATTGCCAAGAACGCCGGCCACTTCCAGATTATTTATGCCGGCAAGGCGCATCCGAATGATGGAGGCGGCAAGGACATCATTCGCCGTATTTTCCAGGCGAAAAAAGCGTTGCGGAAATCGGTCCCCGTGGTTTTCCTGGACGACTACAATCTTGAGCTCGGCGGGAAGGTAACTTCCGGCGTAGACCTCTGGCTCAACACGCCGCAGTTCCCTCTCGAGGCTTCCGGCACCAGCGGCATGAAGGCCGCGCTGAATGGCGTGCCGAGCCTGAGCATTCTTGACGGCTGGTGGGTGGAAGGCCACATTGAGGGGGTCACCGGATGGTGCATCGGCGAATCGCGGCGCGCCGTTGCCGGCAACGCTCCCGCTGATAACAAGGCCGAAGCCGAATCGCTTTATGCCAAGCTGGAGGGCGTGATTCTTCCGATGTACTACAACGATCGTGCCAAGTTCCTGGAAGTCATGCAGCACGCCATTGCCATCAACGGCTCGTTCTTCAACACCCAGCGCATGGTGCAGCAGTACATCACCGACGCCTATCTGCGTTGACGCGGCGGGATACTCTTCGCCAAATCACGGGGCTTGAGAAAATACCAAAGGAGGATGGAGCGCGCCGGTTAGCGCAGGCGGTTCTTGTACATGGCCATGCCAACGGCGGCATCCATTCCTAACTTTTCCAATGCGGCGATCTCGCGGCGCGTTTTGATGCCGCCTGCGGCGATGATCGAATGGGACGTCGCGTCGCGCAACTTGCGAAACCATTGGAGGTTCGCGCCGGTCATCGTGCCTTCGCGGTCCACGTCGGTGCACAAGAAGCCGGCGCAGAAGGGTTCGAGCTGCGTCATCACTGCCTCTGCCTTAAGCGCGATGCGCGTGCGCCAGCCGTGAATGGTGATGTTTCCCCTGGCAGTGTCGAGCGCGATGATGATTTGTTTTCGGCGAACTTTTTTTGCGAGCTGCCGCAAGAATCCGGTGTTTACTTTTCCGCCGCGGAAAGCGGCGCTTCCAACAATGACTTGGCTCGCGCCCCATCCGGCAATTTCTTGGGCGCGAGAAACAGTTCGAATCCCGCCGCCCACGCGGACGTTCATGCCGAAATCTTTTCGCGCACGGATGCAGAGGTCGCGAACGAGATCGTCGTTTTGGCCTTTCTTCATGGCGGCATCGAGGTCGATGACGTGCAACCAGGGATATTTCTTGAATTTCTTCAAGAGGCCGAAGACGTCGGCGACGGCAAGTTCGCGCTTCCTCCCGTGAACCAACTGAACCGCTTGTCCGTCTTGCAGATCGATGCAGGGAATCAGCACGGCAGGCGCACCTCGACGCCGCGAGCTGCAAGAAATTCCTTCAGCGCACGGATGGGCTGCACGCCGTCGTGAAAGATGGATGCTGCCAACGCCGCATCCGCTGCGCCTTCCTTGAAAACGTTGACGAAATGTTCCGGCAATTTGGCTCCGCCGGAGGCGATCACTGGGACGGAAACAGCCTTGGAAATTGCGGCCGTAAGCGTTGTGTCGAAGCCCATCTGTGTTCCGTCGCGATCGACAGAGGTCAGCAGGATTTCTCCCGCGCCAAATTGAACGCCCTTCTTCGCCCAGTCGACGGCATCGAGAGATGCGGATTCCCTTCCGCCACGAACCATGACATCCCAACGATCGCCGGCACGCTTTGCATCAATCGCCAAGACAACGGCTTGTGCACCAAACTCTCGCGATAGTTCAGAAATGAGCCCGGGCCGCTCCACCGCCGCGGTGTTCACCGTGATTTTGTCTGCTCCTGCGCGCACCACGGTGCGGCCGTCTTCCAGCGTTCGAATGCCTCCGCCAGCGGTGAGAGGGATGGCCAATTCAGCGGCGACGCGCCGTATGGTTTCGAGGAAAGTTGGGCGCCGGTCGCGCGACGCGGCAATATCGAGCACGACCAATTCATCGGCGCCTTCGACGTTGTAGCGGGCGGCGAGCGCGATGGGATCGCCGGCATCGCGCAGCCCAACGAAGTTGACTCCCTTAACGACGCGCTCGCCGTCGGTATCGAGGCACGGAATGATCCGGTGCGCGAGGCTCATGCCGCAATCCTCAGGAAATTCTGTAACAGGCGCGCGCCAGCGTCGCCGCTCTTTTCCGGGTGAAATTGCACGGCGAAGATATTTTGCTTTTCCACGACGGCGGCGAATGGCGCTCCGTGGGAAGAAGTTGCCGCCGATGCTCCATTCGAATCGAGAACCGCGTAAGAGTGGGCGAAGTAGAAATAGGCGCTGGATTCGATGCCTTCGAGCAGGCGTGAA
>DATNLB010000663.1:0-11551 GCA_035603095.1 Candidatus Acidiferrales bacterium | reverse complement strand
GAACCGCGAAACTATCGAGCGATTTGGCCACGTCCGGGTGATCGGCGAAATTCCCAAGCTCCCGAATCTGCACCGCACCGCACTCATGCAAGTGTTCATGAACCATTTCGACCGCGCCGCGTTTGCGCAATAGCTGCCGCCCGGCCACTTCCGGGCGTTTAGAAGAGTCGCGGCAACTTTTGGCTCCTCTCGAATCGGCGAGTTCGGGGCGAGGATGGCAAGCGCCGTGCGCGGACATTAGAACATTGGTTAGCGGGAGGAGCGGGAGTGCCGTCGAGCCTGAGCGGATGGAAACAGAAAGTGGTGGCGTTTGCGAGCGGACTGGGCGCTCCGGGACTTTTTCTAATTTCCTTTCTGGATTCTTCGGTACTGACGTTTCCGATCATCAACGATTTGCTGCTGATTGAGTTGTCGATGGAGCATCCGGCGCGAATGCCGCTGTATGCGATCATGGCCTCGTTGGGATCGGTGCTGGGTTGCGTGGTGCTGTATTTCATTGCGCGAAAGGGCGGGGAAGCGATTTTTCACAAGAAGGCGGGTAAACACGGGCATGCCATTCGCCACTGGGTGGAACAAAACGGTTTCTTGGGAATGTTGATTGCGGCGCTGCTACCGCCGCCAACGCCGTTCAAGTTTTTCGTGCTTGCGGCGGGCGTGTTTGAAGTGCCGCTGTTCAGTTATATATCCGCGATTACGATTGCGCGGATGTTTCGCTACTTTGGAATGGGGTACTTGGCGATACGGTACGGGGCGGACGCGATGCCGTATCTGACGCACCATAAGCTGCGGGTGACGGTCTTCGTGATTTTGCTGGTCACTGTGAGCTATGTTCTTTCGCGGCTGTTACTTAAGCGGCGAGGTCCCTCGGGCGATCCAAACTAATTAGGGACCGTTTCCCCCAATTTCGTATGAATATCAAAACAAAGGCTTAGAAAATTTGCATTTCGCAAAGGCTTGATTCTGCGAGACATGGTTTTCAAGGAGCAAAACGCGCCAGACGACGAACGGGCCGCGGGAAAAACGGGAACTGTATAAAAAAGCGGGACCAAGGTCCCGCACCCAAACGCAGTTATCTACAAGAGTAAGTGTAGTACAAATTAGAGAATTGTCAAGAGCAATCTTCTCCTTCTGCGTTCAATAGAGTCAATGGCTTAGCCGGGGTTGGGTGGGGGCGCTATTCCTACCAGAGTTGTGGAGGGCCGGGATCCCAGGCGAACTCCTGGGAGAGGATTTTGCCGGATGAGTCTGTGTCGATTTGGGCATGGGCGCGCAAGCCGGAGCTGACATCGCGGGAATAAGGGAAGGCGCGCAGGATGATGTGAAAACCGTCGGGAGTTTTCTCAACCGTTGCTTTGGGGAAGCGTGCGACCTGGAGGAAGCGACGCGCAACAGCGCTGTCACGGGCCGCGTCGAGCGCGGGCGAAGGTTCGGGCTTGTAGGAAGTGACGGCGGCGTCTGGTTCGAAAGATGTGGCGGGGCCGACTTCCATTTCAAAATCGTGCAGGGCGCTTTCCGTTTCGACGATGCCATGCCAGCGGAAGGGCGAGGCTGATTCGGGAAACGCGGCAGCCTTGTGAGGCGATTCGCCGCGATAGGTGCGCGATTCGATGGTCGTCAAGGCGTTGGCGTGGAGAACGAAGCGCAAAACGAAATAAAGCATTGTGGTGGCGAGCGCGAGGGACGCGCCCACTTTGCCTCGCGGGCCTTTTGATTTGGCTCCGATTTCCTCGGTGACCAGCCCGCTGAGCGCGGGGAGAAAGATTCCGGCAAGGAGAATACCCAGAATCCAGAGGTCGAGAGGGGCGACCCAATCCAGAGCGAAGCGGCGCGTGGAGAAGGGCCAGAAGAGTTCCACGCCCGCGCTCTGGCAGAGATCAATTAGCAAATGGAGAACCGAAGCGGCGAGAGCGGCGATGAAAAGGTGAAGCGGCGAAATTTGTTTTTCCGTTGGCGCGCTTCTGCGCAGGAGAAAAGGAAGAGTGACGAGCAGACTGAACAACAGAGCTGCAAGCAGTGAATGACAATAGGTGCGATAGAAGGTGAGAAACGCGGAGGGGCCGGCAAATTTACTGAGCGAGTCGATATCAGCGACAGTTCCGGCGATGAGCATGGCGATGGTGGCGGAGCGTCGGAGGCGGGGGAAAGCAGCGCGTTTTAGGGTGTAGGAGGCCAGGGCGTGGGTGAGGGGGTCCATGAGGGAAGTTATCTCATGAATTGGGATTGGGAGGAGATGCTCACGGGTGGGAAGGCGGGGATGAGACTGAAGATGAAAGAAAAGCGGCGGCAAGCCGCCGCACTCCAAAGCGGCCGCGTCGGAGGGCGGCCGCTACAGAGGAAAGAGAAAAGCGCCGGTCTAAAGACCGGCCACTACAAATGCGGGCCGGGGACTAGGAGTTTCAAGGCGCGTGGGACGATTTTGAATTCGACGGGGAGGCGGGCGAGCGGCTCGCCGTCGACTTGGGCGTAGAGAGGATTTTTGTCGAGGGGCTCGCAGATGACGGAGTCAGCTTTGTGGAAATGGACGCCTTCGGTGCCACGGAGGTTGCCCATCCAAAGCGTGGGCAGGTAGCTCAGATAGCGGAAGCCGCTTTGCGTGGTGAGAGCCATGATTTCGAATTGATCTTCGAAGAGATCGGCGTTGGTGGTGATTTTGAAGGGGCCGCCGTAATTTTTGGTGCGGCCAACGATGACCAGGGAGGCGTCGAGTTTTTGATCGCCCATGCGAATGCGGAAATGCTGGAAATTGTAGCGAAAGACTTCGCGGGCGCCTTCCCACCAGTACGCGAGCATGCCAATGCGGGCTTTCAGGTCGAGGTCGAGGGAATAGACGATCATGCCGTCGGGGCCAGCGCCGCCGACGCTGAGGAAGTATTTTTTCTTTTCGGGTTGTTCGAGGGGAGTCGCCAAGCCGAGTGCAATTTCCTTCACCGTGCCGCGAACGAGTTTTTCGGCGGCGCTGGGAATGTCCCAGGGAAGGTCGAGTTCCTTGGCGAGGATGTTGGCGGTTCCGCCGGGAAGGAGAGCGAGAGGCACACGGTGGCCGTTCTTGTGCGCCGCAAGGCCGTTGACGACTTCATTCAGAGTGCCGTCGCCGCCGCAAGCGATTACGAGGCCGCGGCGTTCGGTGGCGGCGCGGTGCGCGATTTCTGTGGCGTGGCCCGGGCCGGTGGTCTCAGCAAGTTCGGAATCGATGCCGCGGGCGGCAAAAATATGGCGAGCCGCATCGAGTGTGCGGCGGCGGCCTTTGCCGCCGCCACCGGCGTTGGGATTATGAATCAGCAGAGCGTTCTTGAGGTCCGTGGTCATTGTTGGTTCAGCGTTTATGCCGTTCGTGCACCGATACATTCATTCTATATAATACCAGCCGATTTCAGGCACTCTGAGTTGCAATCAAGTGCTAAGAGAGATTCCTCCTCGCGTAAAGTGCTCAGAGAGGAAGAGGTTCTCGCTCCGCTCGAAAAGACGGACGAGAGCGAGTACTGAGGGTTTCATGGCCAAAGCTGCGCCAGCTAGTGTGAAAAAAGAGATTGAAGAACTTCGCGAGAAGCTGCGGTACCACGAATACCGGTATTACGTGCTCGATGATCCGGAAATTTCGGATGCTGCTTACGACCGGCTGATGAACCGGTTGAAGGAGTTGGAGGCGGCGCATCCGGAATTGGTGACGGCAGATTCGCTGACGGTGCGCGTGGGCGGAGCGCCGCGCGAAGGATTTTCTACCGTGCGGCACGCGCGGCCGATGCTGAGCCTGGACAACGCGTTTTCCTATGATGCGCTGCGCGATTGGGACCGGCGGGTGCGGGAGGGAAGCGGGCAAGAAAAGATTGAGTACATTGCGGAGCACAAATTCGATGGGCTGAGCATTTCGCTGCAATATGAGAACGGTGTGCTGGCGCGTGGCGTTACGCGCGGGGATGGGACTACCGGAGAGGACGTGACGCCGAACGTGAAGACGATCCGGTCGATTCCGCTGCGCGTGGATGCGGTGGTGTTGAAGAAGAACAGGCTGCGGGCGGATTTCGAAGTGCGCGGCGAAATCATGATGACGAAAAAGGCGTTTGAGGCGTTGAACCGGAAGCAGGAGGAGACCGGCGGGAAGATTTTCGTGAATGCACGGAACTCGGCGGCGGGAGCAGTGCGGGTGCTCGATCCGTCGATTACGGCGGCGCGGCGCCTGGATTTCTTTGCGTATTACCTGCTCGTGGATGGAAGGGTGCCGTTTTCGAAGCACTCGGAGTCCTTGCAAGCATTGAAGCAATTGCACTTCCGCGCTTCGGATGATTGGAAACTGTGCGCGGGGATCGAGGCGGTGACTGCTTATTGCGACGATTGGGACGCGAAACGAGAGAAACTCGCCTACGAAATTGATGGCGTGGTGGTGAAGGTGAACGCCATACCCATTCAAAATGAACTCGGATACACGTCCAAGGCGCCGCGGTGGGCGATTGCGTACAAATATCCGGCGCGGCAGGAGACGACGGTGGTCAACGACATCCTCGTGCAAGTGGGGCGCACGGGGACGTTGACGCCGGTGGCCATGCTGGAGCCGGTGCAAGTGGGAGGCGTCACTGTCAGCCGTTCCACGCTGCACAATATGGATGAAATCGAGCGGCTGGGATTGCAGATTGGCGACACGGTGCTGATCGAGCGGGCTGGGGAAGTGATTCCGCATGTCTTGGAGGTGGTGAAGCCCGGGAAAAACCGGAAACCGTTTCGCATGCCGAAGCATTGCCCGGAGTGCGGGAGCACGATTCATCACGTGGAAGGAGAAGTGGCGTACCGCTGCGTGAATGCGGCGTGCCCGGCGAAGAGGAGAGAATCGATACTTCATTTTGCAGGGCGGCACGCGATGAATATTGATGGGCTGGGCGACAAGATTGTGGATCAGCTGGTGGACAAGGGTTTGGTGAAGGATGTCGCGGATCTTTATGCGTTGAAGGAAGACGAGGTGGCGGGGCTGGAGCGCATGGCGGAGAAATCGGCGCAGAACCTGTTGGAGGAAATCGAGGCGAGCAAGAAGAATTCGCTGGCGCGGCTGATTTACGCGCTGGGGATTCAGTTTGTGGGCGAGCGGACGGGGCAGTTGCTGGTGGAGCACTTTTCTTCTTTGGAGGAATTGGCGGCGGCGAAGGAAGAGGAGCTTGAGGAAGTGCCGGAGGTTGGGCCGAAGGTGGCGGCGAGCATCGTGGAGTTTTTCTCGGAGCCTGCGAATCGCCAGCTCATCAAGAAGTTGCACAAGGCGGGGGTGCATCCCACGGCGGAAAAACGCAAGGTCAAGAGCGTCAAATTTGCGGGGAAGAGTTTTGTTTTCACGGGCGGCCTCGCCAATCGGTCGCGTGAAGAGGCGGGCGAGATTGTGCAGCAACACGGCGGGAAAGTTTCGAGCTCGGTCAGCAATAAGACGGCCTACGTCGTTGTAGGCGCCGATCCGGGATCGAAGTATGAGAAAGCCAAAGAGCTGGGCGTGACGATTCTGAGTGAAAGCGAGTTTGAGAAGTTGGTGGGATTGAAGTGACGCGCATCGGCGAATTCCTGCGGTCAGTCATTCCTGCGGATCCGTGGCAGCTGGTCTACCTTGCGGGTGCTGTTTTCCTGTTTATTTCACCACGATTGACTTGGTTGTTCGGAACTGGGATCGCGTACAGTTTCATGGTTATAGGTCTGATCCCAGTGGTTATCGCAGGTGTATTTGCTTACTATGGTTGTTTCCAAGTTAGCGAGCACCCTATACGGCGTATGGCATTCGTCGTTTTCCTTCCCGCACTCCTGGGCTTTTGTCTGATCATCGGTGAATGCGCTTTCTTTAACAAGGAGAACCGATCTGTTTTTACTCATCGGAGCGGATTGGCCGCATTTCTCGAAGAATGCGTTACTGCTTTCAAAGAGCACCCTACGGGTCTCTCCCTTGCGGTGATCGCGCTCGCGATGCTAGGAGTCTTTGGCATACGCCTGCATCTCGGTATTTCGTCACTGCCGTTACGTCTAGGCGGATCTGTTTGCGACGAGTCTGTGGCGCCTTGGAGCAGAATGCAGATGCTGATTTTTGTGCTGGTGTGTCCGCTGTTTCTGCTAAGTCGATTCTCGTGGACGCTATCTTCCATTCCCAGTTGGTCGTGGTGGTACCGCTCGGGCACCTCGGGGTTCAGCATTTACATAGTTCTCGCCGAGGCGATGCATGCCTCACTGCTCGTTCTTGTGGCGATCCTCATCCTGGGCGAATCTGGAAGAAAGAGTGCGCGTTCCTCATTGCAACTACCTGAACCACGATTTGCATTTTTTGGATTGGCGCTGCCAATTCTCGTAAGTTTCACGATCTCGCTGTTGCAATACGGGCACGACCGCGCCCAGTGGGCCGCGAACGACTTTGGCAAGGCATCGCCACCTTGGTTCACGTCTTATTTTTCATCGGGATCCTCCTGGCGTTGGACGCTAGCCCTGATGGTCTTCGCGGCTCTCGCGGAGGAGATTGTTTTCCGAGGAACGCTGCTGCGGCCGCTGTTACGACGATACGGCCTGTATCGCGGTGTTTTTCTAACGGGGTTGATTTGGGCGGCTTTTCATTTTCATGGCGACATGCACCAGAGATACTCGATGGCACAGGCATTGCTGCAGCTTGCTTCCAGAATTGCGATATGCCTGGCGATGAACTATGTATTTTCTTGGATGACGCTGCGCTGGAACTCGGTTATTCCTGCAGGCATCGCGCACACGGTCTCCAATGTGTTGGTTGTTGGCGGGATTAGCAGCGGCATTCAATACGCCCAGGCAATGCGGATTGCATTATGGTCAGTCTGCGCGCTAGTGCTCTTCCACTACTGGCCTCCTCGTGAAGAGGCGGGGACCCGATCGGAAATACCCGCAGGATTTCCGACCCCACAAGAAGCAAGCCGCGTCGAGTGAATCCCGGTGCTGGCGGCGGTTATAACGTATAATTGGTGTGGCGGGCGGGCCGGGTGATCGCTGGCTTCGGCGTAGGAGTGGCGGCGTAAAGCCGCCGCTACAAAGCCGGGGCGGGAGGAAAGTCCGGACACCGTCCTGAGGCACGTTGGGCAGTTCGCAGACGCCGAAAAGCGGCTGAGGAATGGTCAGCGGAACTCTTGACAGGGCAACGCGCCTGGTAACGCCAGGGGGCGCAGTTGAAGACGGCGGGGTAAACCCGCCGCTACAACGGCGCTACGGAAAGTGCCACAGAGAATAGACCGCCGGCGGAGCGCAGCACGGTGGCATCGCGCAGGAAAACCTGCGGGACGTCTTCGAAATGCACGCAACGTTTGGCAAGGGTGAAAAGGTGGGGTAAGAGCCCACCGCTCCGGTGGAGACACCGGAGGCACGGAAAACCCCGCGTGGTGCAAGGCCAAATAGGAGGGGAGAGCCGGCCCGGCTCGATGGGCGAGCGTTCATGAAAATGAACGCGCTCCTTCTGCGGTGGCGCAAGCCAACGCGGATGAGAACCCTCGGGTAGGCTGCTGGAGTCACGGTGCGAATCGTGACCTAGAGGAATGATCGCCGCGTACGCAGGCTGTTTTACGGTTTGCGTGCGGCACAGAATCCGGCTTACAGGCTCGCCCGCTTCTTTTCAATAACTTACGGACAGTTGTGGTGAAATTGTGCCATAACTGTGACATTCATTTTCGATATTTCTTCGCATCCCACACCCCTAATTCATCCAAAGCCACTTCTGCGCAGCGTCGTCGGATCCAGGTGTGTGCGTTACCCAACTACGGTCAACATCACAAGAGATATCCCGCGCGTGGACGCTAACTTTTTTTCTCTTTGATTCATTGTGTGAAATCCTGACTTGCAATTTGGTCGGCTGAGTGGAAACAGAGGCGTCTTGCTGATTATTGCAGGGAGAAGATCTTCTGCCTTTGACTTGGATTTTTGTTGGTTCCGGCGCAGCGTAGCAGTGCAGAAGAAGCAATGCCCTTCGTGGCGGGGGAAGGCGACTGTCCGTCCACGCCGTCAAGGCCGCGGGGTTGGCGTTCATCGGAGCAAAGCGGAGAGCCTTTACGGAAGAAGCGGACGGATCAGGCGCAGGGTTTAGCCAGGAAGGGCAAGAGAAGAATTAGTTCGGAGAAAGAAAATCGTGTGCAATTCTGGATTGCAAGGTCGGATTCGAAGCAGAGGTCCTCGCTTCTGCCTGTTGCTGGATTGGGCGATTGTGGAATGACGTTTTTCTTGCGATAATTGCGTTTTCCATCGCATAGAGTGTTTATTGAAAACGAGATGCAAGTTATGATTGCAAAAACAACCACATGTGGTGTATTCTGCAAATGACTCTACAGGAGAGGATCGCCCCGGTATCTCGACAGGGACCTGCAGAAGGACCAGGCCGAAATTCTGGTCCTGATGGAAGAGGCAGCGATCGCTCTGTTTTCCGCTCTGCCAGACCACTTCGTCATGTTTGGAGGAGCCACGCTGGTTCTCTTTCATGAGAGTCCCAGGATTTCGAAGGACTTGGATCTTCTGGCTCGCGTCGACCGGCTGCCCACGGCGCAGGAACTCGTAGGTGCTCTCGAAACGCGGTTGCAGGAAGTGGCCGGCGCACTCGGCCTAGGGCCAGTCGCTTTCGAGCCGGAAACGGAGGGGGAGCATTTTGTACGCCTGTGGACCGTCGGTCCGGCAAAGCAAAAGCTGTTCACGGTGGACCTCACGCGGATCGGCGGATCAGTGCTGATGCGCGAGATCGTGAACGAAAAGATCGAGGAGGAAGGGAAGACCGCTCTCATCCCTGCAGCGTCGCCGGACTACCTGCTGTTGCAGAAAGCGGAGTCGTTCGTGTCTCGATGCGTCGTAAAAGCAAGGGACGCTTTCGATATCCGTCTTCTTTTGTTGCGCGGTGCGAAGCTGGATTCGGTGTTGAGGGGACATCTCGAGGACGCCCTTAAGTGGCGCGAAGTCGGCAGGGAAGAGATCCACGAGCGGATCGAAAGAGTGAACCAGAATTGTGCCGGGCAGAGTTGAAGCCGGTTTTACCCGACGAGGTCTACACGGAACTGGAGCGGGATGACTTTGAAATTCTGCGCGCTGCGCTGCGGAGCGTGTTCGCGGAATGGTTGTAGGGAGAGGAACCGTCTTGGATTGGGCAAAAACACTCCGGAAAGAAGGATCACGGTCGGCGATCTTGCGATCGGATGAACTCGCACGAAAGTACGGGATTGCCGAAGCTGTGGTTGGCAATGCTTTGCGAAGGCAGGAACGCCGGGGTCTGGTGGAGCATGTGTCACGCAGGCTGTACGTAAACAAGCTCGCGCACGAATTTTCCCCGCGCGAACTGGTGGGGATTTTACGTCCCGACGGTTATATCTCGCTTGAATCCGCTCTGGCGGAGTGGGGAATCTCCACCCAGAGTCCTTCCGCTTTGACCTGCGTGACGACAGGATTTCCACGGAAATTCTGCGGCCCTTCTGTTCAGATCGTCTATCGTCACATTGCAAAGAAACTTCACTGGGGCTTTGAGACGAAGCGTGCGAGGCATGGCTCCTATCGCATTGCGGAACCGGAAAAGGCTCTTCTTGACTGGATTTATCTCCAGCGGCACGAAGGATTGCCCGTAGCGTTCGACGAACTGAGCCTGAAGGTAATTGACAAGAAGAAACTGCGCCAGTACGCCTTGAAGTACCCGAATTCCGTTCGGCAAACATTACAAGAGGCGTGGCTATAGAACCGCTTTCCTAAGACCGGAGAAGTGGAGCGCCAGAGGTACCATATCCGCTTTTCCATCCATGGAGAGGACAGGGAGCGGTGTTAATCCGATAGGGAAGACGCATCGGGGCGAGTACTTCTGTCATCAAAAGGTTGTGGCTCGGAGCGCTTCGATGCGAGTCATAACCACATAGGAGGGAGCGGAATGCGAGAAGCTCTCGGGAATACCTTCGATCAAATAGACATGACTGATTTAGTGGCGTAGATAGCCGTCCGATTCCTCACCATTTCACTCGCGAATGCTCCTGAAAGAGCGAAATGTGATGAATTGCCCTTAGCTTTCTGGATCTATCTTGAAGCGATTCTTGTCGATTTTCAGCGACCGAATCTTCGATTCCAGCGTCGACCGCGGGATACCCAACTTGGCCGCAGCCCCCTTGGGTCCGAATATCCGCCCGCGGCTTTGTTTCAGGGCGGTCTCAATCATGTCCTTCTCTTGCGCCAGGAGTCTTCCGGGAAGCTCCATTGGGTTTTTGGGTTCTGTCAGGGACGGCTGCTTTGGTAACCAGCTCTCGTCGATGGAGAAAATCTCCGTTTCGCAAAGTATGACCGAACGCTCGATGACGTTCTGTAATTCGCGTATGTTTCCCGGCCAACGATAGGACTGAAGCAATTGGAGCGTCTTCTTGCCCACGCCCCTGATGTTCTTTCCCGCTTTTCGCGCGTAGCGATCGATGAAGTATTCCACCAGCAGAGGGATGTCCTCTCTTCGATCTCGAAGGGAAGGCATCTCAATCGGGAAAACATGCAGGCGGTAAAACAAATCACTACGGAAAGACCCTGTGCTGATGGCGGCCTGCAAGTCGCGGTTGGTGGCCGCGATCACCCGAACGTCCGTGTGGATCCGACGAGTGCCCCCGACACGTTCGAACTCGCGTTCCTGCAACACACGTAAGAGGGTGATCTGAGTTTCGATCGGAAGCTCTCCGATCTCATCCAGGAAAATCGTGCCTTCGTTTGCTAATTCAAAGCGGCCCAGCCGTTGGCGCGTCGCGCCCGTAAACGCTCCTTTTTCGTGACCGAATAGTTCCGACGCGACCAAGTCCCGAGGTACCCCTGTGCAGTTCACGCCCACAAACGGGCCTAAGGCGCGGACTGACCTCCGATGAATCGCGCGTGCTACCAGTTCTTTGCCCGTTCCTGTCTCGCCCAGAATGAGAACGGTCAAGTCGCTGGGCGCAACCTTGGAAATATGGGACAGTACCGTTTTCAAGGCGGGAGATGTTCCGACGATCTCTTCAAACATCGAAGTCTTGTCAATTTCCTCCCGAAGAGCTACGTTTTCTCGTTGCAGCATTTCTTCAGCCTGCTTGCGATCGTCGATGTCGGTACCGGCAACATACCAGCAGATGACCTGCCCTTTGTTGTCCCACAGAGGGTTGTACCGAACGAGAAACCAACGATAACTTCCATCAAACTTGTGCAGCCGTAACTCCAACTCGCAAGCAGCGCCAGTAGAACGAGCACCGTCAAAAAAAGCGCGCATCCGATCCCTGTCATCGGGGTGAACGAACCGATACATATCGCGTATTTGCCGCCACTCTTCCAGGCTGACACCCAGATAGTCGAGCCCCACCCGATTGGCGTAGATACGTTCGTGGTCGGGTCCGAATACGCGGACGAGTTGAGGCACAAAGTCCAATATCTGCCGCAACTCCGCTTCTTGTTCCCGGATCTTTTCTTCAGCTCGCTTCAGAGCGACGTTTTCTTGGCGAAGCCTCTCTCCAGCCTGCTTGCGATCCTCGATATCAGTGCTCGTGCCGTACCACCGGACGATCCGACCGGCTTCGTCGTGTAACGGCTCAACGGAAATGAGGAACCATCGGTAGACTCCGTCAAAGCGGCG
>DATNLB010000611.1:0-3268 GCA_035603095.1 Candidatus Acidiferrales bacterium | reverse complement strand
CTACGCGCCGCAACTGCGGGGTGATCGTCGGCGTGGTCCGGCTGCCAAACGTGCCCGCGTCAAACGGCGTCAGCGCCGTATCCGCCGTTACCATCCGGACGCTTTCGAACGGCACACGCAGTTCATCGGCGATGGTTTGCGCCAAAGCCGTGCGGATGTTCTGCCCGATCTCAGCCTTGCCTGTGAATCCGGTAATGCTCCCATCTTCGCCGACGTGCAGCCAGGCATTAATATCCTTGGGCAGTTCTTCATTATGGAAACTCCGATGTCCGGGAGCCGTTTCCTGCGCGGCCAGCGCATCTTTCGCAATCGCGAAAACGGCAATTCCCGCGCCAAGAATCTTAAAAAAATCGCGGCGAGCCAATTCGAATTGATGCACAGGAACGGCGCTGAATTCATATCGTTCCGGTTCGGGAAAGAATTTCTGTTGGATGTTACTCATCGCGCGTGCTCCTGCATCATCTTGGCCGCCTGGCGGACCGCTTCGACGACGCGCGGATGCGTACCGCAACGGCACACATTGCCTTGCAAGGATTGAACGATTTCCGCCTGACTGGGATTCGGATTTGCTTGCAGCAGGCCGACGCTGCTCATGATCATTCCTGAAGTGCAATAAGCGCACTGGAATGCACCGGCATCGAGAAACGCCTGCTGTACGGGATTCAACCCGCCGTCCTTTTCAAGACCTTCAATCGTTGTAATAGGCTTCGCGGCAGCCGCGCTGACGGGAATCTGGCAAGAGCGGCGCGGCATTCTTCCAATCAAAACGGTGCATGCCCCGCATTGCCCTTCCCCGCAACCGTACTTGCTGCCGGTCAGGCCGAACTCATCGCGCAGGACATAGAGAAGAGGCGTGTCCGCGGGGTAGTTGACCGGATATCGGTTGCCGTTGATTTCCAGTTCGATCGGTTTCGCCATGAACCCTCCTCACCCCAAAAATTCTCCGCAGGTTTAGTGTTTGTGGCAAGTGTCGCAAGCGATCTTCGCCTGATTCATTTCGTGGCAGTTCAGGCAGCTATACATCGTGGTGACGCTCGTGACTTCCGACATCGCTTCCATTTGCCGGACTTGCCCGTGGCACGTCTCGCATTTTACTCCGGCCTCGAGATGCGCGCGGTGATTCCACGCAACGCCCGGCAGCACGGCATAAACACGCACCCAGGGAATCACCTGCTTGGACTTCGCATACTCAGCGAGCTTCCGAATCGAAGGCTTGTCATTAACCACCGTGACGTGGCACAGCATGCATTTGTCGGTCTCCGGAAATGTCATCAGCTTGCCCGGATCCGGATTCGTGTGGCAGTCCTTGCAATCGAGACCGAGAGAAAGGTGTTTCTTGTGGCTATAAGGGATGGGCTGCACTGGCGGCGCGTGTTCCGAAGGATTGTCCGGGACCATTTGCTTCATCGCTTGAGGTGGCGCAGCGTGTTGCGCGGTCAGGCCTGCCGTAAGGAAAAGAAATGCTGCCAGCGTTGAAGCGATCACGACGGGATCGATCCATCCAATTCTTTTCACCATCAGCTGACCTCGCAAATTTGAATCTGTCGCGCTTCTTCGCCCCAACTACGTTTTCTTGCTCACGACTTCCTCGATGCTTGTTCCAAAATCCTTGAGCATGACCGTCGCCGCGTTTCGGCCGGGCGCTCCCGTGACCGAGCCACCCGGAAATGTCGTCGCACCGGTTTGATACAAGCCTGGAATCGGCATGCGATGCTGCGCCCAGCCGGGCATCGGACGCATCGGCCCGGATTGCGATGCGCTTTGCGCGCCCGCGTGCGCACTTCCGTGCCAGAAGTGAGGATTCATCCGTTCGAGATCGAGCGGGCTCTCCACAAATCGCGCCAGGATCTTATCGTCGGTCAAATTCGGCGCGAATCGCCGCAAGTATTTGAGGTAAGCATCGGAAACGTCCTTCTTGATCTTGTCCCAATGCTCAGGACCTTCCTTCAACTCGTATGGTTGCCAGCCGACCACCTTCAGCGTGTGCATTCCCGCCGGGGCTCGAGAAGGATCGGCAACGCTGCAGCAAATGATCTGCATCGACGGATCTTCCAAATTAACGACCCCGCGCGCATCGTCGTATGCGTAGCGCAGCGCGCGCTCCGGTGAAACCAAGACGCCCGACTCCACCGGCGAAAGCGTTCCGCCCTCCACCGGGAATTTCGGCGGCTCGGAAATGGCGTAGTGCGTGACAAACATCGCGTGCTCCGCCTGCCAGGTATCCACTCCATCGAGAAAGTCCTCGCCCCAAAGCTCGCGCGGCGCCATGTCCACCAGATGCTTGATGTGGATGGTCGAGACAACTGCTTTTTCGGCGCGGTAAGAACTTCCGTCGCTGCATTCCACGCCCACACACTTTCCGCTTTCCACAATCAGCCGCTTCACCCACTTGTTTGTCAGGAGCGCGCCACCATGCGATTCGATCGAGCGCGCCAGCGCCTGGGTCAAAGCTCCCGATCCGCCTTTCGGGATGGGCCGGCCAGAGTGCTGTTGGCGAGCCGTGCCATAAGCGAGCCTTCCGGTCATCGGGGCATCCGGCGGCTCGGCTGCCAAGTGAGACATGTAGAGCAGGAACGTGCGGCAGTGCTCCTCTTCGAACGTGTCACGAATAATTTCCCAGGCGGACATCGCCAGTCGCCGCTGCCACAGCTTGCCGCGCGGTTGCTGCGCCAGTTGATCGTTTAACGGTTTCCCAAATCCGATCGGAGTAAAACTTGTCGCGAGCAAAACTGGTTTGATGGCGTCAAACTCCGCCAGCATTTTGCGATACGAGGCGGCATCCTTCTTCGAGAATTTCGCGAACTCCGCGCAGGTGCGGTCCAGGTCGCGCCACTGCGTCAGATAAGAGCCATCCGGGAAGGGGATATGAAAGATGGGGTCGGGATCAATATATTCGAGTCCATAATCACGGAGCTTGAGCTCGTCGTTCTTCATCATCGGGTTGTCGAGCAGAAACGTGTGCGCCGTCGAGCAGACGTCGTCCTTGAATCCCTTGAGCGTCAGCTCCGCCGTCTTCACGCCCCCGCCAAGCAACGGACGACCCTCGAGCACCAAACATTTGTAGCCGGCCTTCGAGAGATACGCTGCCGCCACTAGACTGTTGTGTCCCGCGCCAGCAACGACAATGTCAAAGCGATCTTCCTTGGAGGTTTGCGGAGCTAATGAGAACGGTGTGACAGCCAGAGGCGCCAACGCCGTTGTCTTCATAAATTCGCGTCGACTGATTGAGCTCATCGGAGGTCCCCCTCAGACCAAACTCTTACGCCTT
>DATNLB010000529.1:0-2551 GCA_035603095.1 Candidatus Acidiferrales bacterium | reverse complement strand
TTCTCCCCATCCACGACCTCGGCGTAAAAAAAGGTTGGGCCATCACCTACGGCAAAAAGCACATGCCTAAGCCCAAGGAACTCCTCGCCTTCGGAGAACGCTGGCGCCCCTACCGCACCGTCGCCAGTTGGTACATGTGGCGTGCCTGCCAGCGCGCCGGCAACGCCGCCATGCGCAAAATCCGCCCCGCCAAAGTTCGTAAGCAAAAACCCACCAAGCCCAAACGCCCCCGCCGCTAGCACGCGTAGAGCCAGGCTTCGGCCCGGCTCTTTGTCTTCTGATACTTTTCGTTATGGATTGCAGCCCAAGCCGGTCGCAACCATCTTTTTCCTTGACTGCCCGTATCGAGTCGAGTAATATCCGTTCTAGGCATATATCCGTCTTGGAATGCGGGAGCTCTGCTCCCGCTTTTTCATTTCCAGCTGATCCTGATGTCGCCGATTAGCCCCACCCTCCAAGAAACGCGAACCAACCCCTTTAGATGCAACAGTTACAAGAAACAAAGGGAGGGGGGCCCGATTATGGTTAACTAGCGGCTTCTTTTTACTGCCCAGCCGCCAACTCTCTCACCATCAAATACATCGCTACCAATCCCGCCAGCAACACGCCGCTCTCGAGCGAAACCGAAATCCGATGCAACCGGCTGAACTCCACCAGTAACGGACTATCCGCCGCCGTCGCTTGAATCGAACCCATCTGCACCCGCAGCGCCGCCATCTTCGGGCTAACCGAGTGTTGCGACACCACTGTGAGCCCAATCATGAGCACAACAAACAGCGCCGCCGGCGTCGCCAAACTCGCAAACGTCCGCGTTCGCAACAATCGCGCCAGCAGAATAGTGATCCCGCACACCACCCCAATCATGTGCATCCACCACAATCCGTACCCGACCATCGCCCCCGCCTGGTCCCGGCTCGCCAAAATCCGAAACGCCCCCGGCGCCACCACAAAGCTCAGGAACACGTCGCTCCCCAGCCACAGGCTCAAACCTAGAAACTCGATCGTACGAAGGAAGCTTGACATGGAGAGATTTTAGCTAGAATGGCTCTTGGCGTGGAAGCAAAAGATGGTGGGCGACAAAGGACTTGAACCTTTGACCTCTCCCGTGTGAGGGGAGCGCTCTAACCAACTGAGCTAGTCGCCCTTTTCATGTAGCCACGACGCCGTGAAGCGTCATCTATTTGTAACAGGAAGGACGCAGGTTTTCAACCAATGCCCGCCGCCACCTCCCAAGTCGTCTCGCAGCTCCAGCGCTCCATCGCGCGCGCCATCTACGGCAAGGAAGACGCCATCCAGCTCGCGCTGATCACGCTGCTCGCCCGCGGTCATCTGCTCATCGAAGACGTCCCCGGCGTCGGCAAGACTACTCTCGCACAAGCGCTCGCAAAATCCTTTCACTGCAGCTTTCAGCGCATCCAGTTCACGTCGGACCTGCTGCCTAGCGATGTTCTCGGCGTCAGCGTCTACAATCCCGAGTCGCGCGATTTTGAATTTCGTTCCGGCCCTATTTTCGCCAACGTAGTTCTCGCCGACGAAATCAATCGCACCACTCCGCGCACGCAATCCGCGCTTCTCGAAGCCATGAACGAAGCGCAGGTCACCGTCGACGGCAAAACGCTCCCGCTGCCGCAGCCGTTTCTCGTGATCGCCACGCAAAATCCTGTCGAGCATCACGGCACCTATCCTCTTCCGGAATCGCAGCTCGACCGTTTTCTGATGCGCATCAAAATGGGCTATCCCTCGCACGAAACGGAAAAGGAAATTCTGCGCAAGCGCGTTGGCGATAATCCTCTCGATTCGCTCGATCCGATCGCGGATGTCAGCGATGTGCTGGCCATGCAGGACGCCGTTGCGCACGTCAAGGTGGACTCTAGCCTGCACGATTACGCTCTCGAGATCGTCAACCGCACGCGCAAGAGCGAGCAGCTTGCGCTCGGCGTCAGCCCACGCGGCACGCTCATGCTCCAGCGCGCCGCGCAAGCCCGTGCCTACCTCGATGGCCGCGACTATTGCCTCCCCGACGACTTCAAACAGCTTGCCGTCTCCGTTTTCTCTCATCGCGTCGTCGCCAGTTCGCGCCATGCCTCGCTTCAGAAAAAGTCGGAAACCACCGATTCCGTTCTTCGCGATATCGTTGAATCCGTCCCCGTTCCCTTGTGATCGCCCCGCTGTGAGCGTGCAATCAACCATCTCGCAACTCTGGGCCAAGGCCGACCGCCCTGCGGTGCGCGCGTTCCTTCTCTCGATCACCGCGCTCACTGCGGCGCTCCTTCTCGCGTTGTATTCCGGCGCCGCCGCGGAAATAGGCCAGCTCGCGCTCGCCAGCACTTCGGCGCTTGCCGCGCTCGCCATCGCCGGCTGGGTGGGCGTGACGCTCGTCCCGGTTCTGGCGAGGCGCACGCCGCTCCGTTGGATCGCTTACAAAATGGAGTACCGCATCACCCTTGAGGGTTGGATTTATCTCGGCGGGATCATTCTTGTCGCGCTCGCGGCGCTCAACACCGGCAACAATCTCCTCTTCCTGATTCTCGCCAGCCTCATCGCCCTCGTT
>DATNLB010000246.1:0-26207 GCA_035603095.1 Candidatus Acidiferrales bacterium | reverse complement strand
CCCAGAACGGATCCGGATACGTCTTATCGATAATTAGCGCGCCCACCACTGTTGCGGGAACGTCTGCTTTGTGCCATCCCTTGGCGTCGAAGCCGGCCAATGAAATTTGCTCGCCCAAGGCCTTCACCTCACACGACGACTGAATCTGCCAATTCTTGCGCAGATACATTCGCGCCGGAGGCTCGCTCGGCGTATCGGCGGCATAGCTGCTGCGGCCGAGAATTGAGCATAGAGCGCAAACAAAGAGGTACGACGAACGCAAGCGTGGCATGAACCTCCTTCGAGGTTTCGCTATTTCGAATCGGCGATCGAGAGCGACCCATCTCAAAGCCCGGGCGGGCCTATATTAAACCGTTTGAATGATAGAAACACTTCCATATTTGCAAGGCTTGCCCCATTTGAGACTCGGTCTGGGAATTTCCGTCCTGTTTCGAAATTTCGGAAGGTGGTCCCGGAGGAGGGGGTCGAACCCCCACGGCACTAAGTACCATGGATTTTGAGTCTATTGAAGCCCGTGTAGAACGCTTCCGCACCAAAACGCAGCACGGCGAAAATCGCTGTATTTACGTGGGTTTCGAGGATTGCTTCCGCGCATCACCGTGCACGATGGCGAAGCAAAAAGAAAACCCAACAGACACCAGAACTGACACGACTTCTAGATGAAAGGGACGTTACGGGCAAGAGGCAGGGCCCGGTGCACCGCCCCGTAGGGGTAATCGCGAGTGACCCCATGCCGCTGATCAAAGGCCCGCAAAGGTAACAGGCCGGCATCACCGGTGACCTGGCCACCAGAGAAATCAGCTCGAATGGCTCGGTGTCGGTAGAAGAAAAAGGAAAGCTGTGGCATATAACGACATGTCACGTTTTGGGTGCTCCGAAAGAGAATGCCGGGTTCTGCTAAAACCCAGTGTTCATCAATCCTTTAGAGCACCTTTTCTTTTTTCGCTAGCAAAATCATGGCCGGTAATTGGTCTTCTACGGCGTTGGTGATCGGTCAGTGACTCACGAAGTGAGAAAATTGTCAGTCTGTGACGAGACGAGCCCTGCATAGTTCAGAGCTTGATCAACGGTTGCAGCGATTTTGCGAGTTCGGTAGATTCTGGCTTAAGTCTGTCACCCAACAATCTTTCTATGGTAGCGAGCAGCTCGCTCGTTCGGATGGGTTTCGAGACATAGCCATCCATACCGGAGGCGAGGCACCTCTCCTGGTCGCTTACAAGGGCATGAGCGGTCATCGCAACGATGGGAATGTGTCCGCCAGTCAGCTTCTCTCTTTCGCGGATGGCGGCGGTCGCTTCAAAACCGTCCATCCTGGGCATCTGAATGTCCATCAGCACAAGTTCGAACCCTCCCGTGTGAAATGCTTCAACGGCAGCTTGGCCGTCCGGAGCCACGGCCACCGAATAACCGCGCTTCTCAAGGAGGCGTACCGCAAGAATCTGGTTTATGGCATTATCTTCGGCCAGCAATATACGAATACGACGCTTCTCCTCGCCCAGCGTATGACGAGTCACTAGCGGCTCTGGTTTTTTCTGTGCGCGCCCGTTTAGCGCCTGACAAATAGCATCGAGCAGTTCACCTTGACGTATGGGCTTCACCAGGTAGGCGGAGATGCCCAATTCACGACAGCGTGCGGCATCGCCCAAATGGCCAGCCGAGGTCAACATCATAATGGTGGCATTCACTAATTCGGGATCCTTGTGAATGCGCTCGGCAAGCGTGAAGCCATCCATCTCCGGCATTTGGCCGTCCAGGAGGATCAGCGGAAATGGGTATCCTGCATTTTTTGCGACCTCGATTGCCTCGAGCGCAGCACGGCCTCCATCAACGGCCGTTGGCTTCATACCCCAACGGCTCAGAATTCCATGGAGAACGCGCCGATTCGTGAAATTGTCGTCGACGATCAAGGCGTGCAGATCTCGCAACCGGGCTGTCTCAAGATGACTGGGCCGCGAAGGTGAGCCTTGTTGAACAGTGAGTGAAATGAGGAAGTGGAAGGTGCTCCCTTTACCCAATTCACTTTCGACCCAAATGCGCCCATCCATCATGCCGACCAACCGGGTGCAAATTGTCAACCCGAGTCCAGTGCCACCGTACACGCGCGCCATGGAATCGTCCGCTTGGGAAAACGCTTCGAAGATTTTGCTCTGTTTGGTGGCCGGGATTCCCATCCCGGTATCCTTGATGGCGAAATGCAGGCGCACGAAATCGGGCGTTTCACTTTCCTTTTCCACCGAGACGAAGATCTCTCCGCGTTCGGTGAACTTGATGGAGTTGCCCACCAGGTTGACGATGATTTGGCGGATTCGCCCCGGGTCGCCTACGAGCGCCTCTGGCACGTCGGGTTGCACCTCGTAGATGAGTTCCAGCCCTTTCTGATGTGCGCGGTAGTTCAGCGCCTTCATGGTTTCCCCCAAACTCTCTCGCATCTCGAAGGGGATCGATTCCATGTCCAGCTTGCCTGCTTCTATTTTCGAAAAATCCAGGATGTCGTTGATGATGCTGAGAAGCGACTCGGCCGAAAGCTTGACCAAGCCGAGGTTGTCGCGCTGTTCCGCAGTGAGATCAGTGTCCAAGACAAGTTCTGTCATGCCGAGAATGCCATTCATGGGCGTGCGAATTTCGTGGCTCATGTTGGCCAGAAACTCGCTCTTGGCGCGGTTGGCTGCTTGCGCTTCGAACGAAGCTTGGCGCGCCTGCGCTTCGGCGATCTGCAATTCGTTGGTGCGCTCCTGCACGAGGCGGGTAAGGAGCTGTGCCGTTTTGTTAACCCTGCGCACGCGAAGCCGGTGGGTTGCCGCCAGCGCCAGCACTCCCGTCAAAGCGGTCAAGAAGTAGAACACCCAGGTTTCGTAGAAGTACGGTGTCAGCCTGAACGAAATGGCGGCGCTTTGCTCGTTCCAGACGCCTTCGCTGTTCGAAGCGGCGACCCGGAACCGGTACTCTCCCGGTTTTATTTGGTTGTAGAAGGCAGTCTGTTGCCCTGCCGCTTCGGCCCAATCCGTGTCCCATCCCTCAAGCTTGTATCGAAAACGGACTTTGCCTGTCCCTAGGAGGTCGACGGCGGAGTAGTAGAACTCTAGGTGATTCCGTTTGCCGGGCGCTAGAACAATCGATCCATTGCGCACTGTGTTTTCAAAGTGAGGCGCGGTCGCAACGCCGTTCACAACGATTGGCACACGATCTGCCACAAAGCCGTCGATCAGAACCGTTGGCTGGAACGGATCGGGTTTCAAAGAGGCTGAGTCGAGCACCGCCAGACCGCGCTGTGTTGCAAACCACTGCCGCCCATCGCGGCTCCGGATCGCAAGCGGGTGCGTGGAGGTGCTACAAGACGACGAGGGGAGGCCATCGTCGAGCCCGTAATGCACGACGTTGACAGGCGGGCCGTGCGGTCCCTTGTAGGTGTCCAATGCCGCGCGAGAGACGCGAAGAATACCGGACTCGGTTCCGAGCCACAGGTTCCCTTTCAGATCTCCGGTGATCTGCTCGACGCCGCTCAAGATCCCCGCTTCCGGGCCAAACGCCGTAATAGCACCGTTCTTTAGCCGCACCAGTCCGGCCGGGGTGCCGACCCAGAGCGTGTTCTGCTCGTCTTCATAGACCACCGTCGTGGAGTCGTGCGGCATGCCCGAGCGAGCGTTGAACAGGGTCGTCTTGCCATTCTCGAAACGGGTCAGGCCGCCCCACGTGCCCACCCACACGGCTCCGCGGGAATCCTGGTATAGTTCTCGAACGGCGAGCGAGCCTAGACCATCCTCAACACCGTAGTGCGTCCAAGTGCCGTGTTGGAACACCTCCAGGCCCTGCCGCATCGTGCCCACCCAAAGGTTGCCCTCCCGATCTTCGAGCATAACTCGAACGCCGGATCTAAGGGCAACGGGCTGGTGTGGCGTTATGACCGTCTCGTTTTCCAAACGCGCCACTCCGAAACTTGTGCCGATCCACAAACTGCCACCGGCCGCCCCACACAGGGCGTTAACGTGCAAGTGCGGGAGCCCGTCCTTCATCGTGAATAGCCGCAACCGCCCGTCGGGGGTCAGCTCATTGAGGCCCTGGGGCCCGCCAATCCAGATGCTCCCCCTCGCGTCTTCGTAGACGGAGTAAATATAATTGTCGGCTAGACCTTCTTTGGAACCGAAGCCTTCAAATAGGTGCGGGCGAAATCGATGTAGTTCGCCCGATCGCGTCCCAGCCCACACGTTTCCCTGTCTGTCCTCGAACAACGCCAGGACTTCCTGGGATTCTGCCAGGAGCCGTCCTGGAACGCTGCCCCGGCGAGATCCGTCGAGGGCGTTGAGCCCGCCCCCGGCCTTGGATATCCACATGACGCCGCGGGAGTCTTCGAGTACCGTGATCGCGTTGGAGACACCGCCGATCTGGAGCGGGACGGCGCGGCCTACCACGATCCGGTAGAGCCCTACTTCGCCGGAAATCAGAGTCTCTCCGTGCCGGGTCCGCAAGATGCTTGTGACCGAGCCGCCGGGCAGGGGGATTTCCGCCAGTTTGCCACCGCTAATCCGCAACGCGCGGCCGAAACTGCCAACCCAGGTCTCGCCATCATTGCCGAAATATAGATAGCTCACCGGCCCCCGAAAGCTATCTGTATAGATGGGCCGGAAGCGGCCGCCCTCGAACACAGCCATACCGCGTTGCGTTCCAGCCCAGACGCGCCCT
Organism: Candidatus Acidiferrales bacterium; assembly: GCA_035603095.1. Classification (GTDB taxonomy): domain Bacteria; phylum Acidobacteriota; class Terriglobia; order Acidiferrales; family UBA7541; genus Acidiferrum. The sequence continues at coordinate 21,530 of DATNLB010000246.1, read as the reverse complement.
TGCGCGTCCACCGCGATCGAAAGCAGGTGATCGTCAGGTAATCCTTCACTGCTTCCGTAATGCTTGAATGTCCCCGGGCTCAACGGGGCACCTGGCGTGTAGTGGAGCACGCCGCCAGACGCGGTTGCCGCCCACAACCCGCCAACCGTGTCCGCTGCGAGCGCTGTGATCTCGTTATCGATAATCTGAGGCACGCTGGACTTTCGGAACCAAGTGAAACTTGCGCCTCCGAAGCGCACTAGGCCATCGCCAGTGCCAAGCCACAAGTAGCCGTCAGCTGTCTGGGAAATGGCATTTACCGACGCTCCGGAAAGTCCGTCTTTCTGGGTCCATTCGTATTGACTGAATCGATCCATGAGGTCGGGTTTGAGCAGGCGAACACGCTGGCTAGACGTCCTCGGCGCGGGTTGTGGCGCACCCACGCCTGGCCAAAGTATGGCCGCCGCCGCAACGGCCAGCAGTTTCGGATTTTGGCTTTTCGCGAACGACAGGCACGCAAGAGCTCCATGCGCCACCTTTAGGGCTCGATGTAACATTGCTACGTCCTGATCATAGGGGCCAGGGCTCAGTTTCTTGCCTCCGGAATGTTGCTCGACAGTCAGCGGGCAAAGCACTCGTCGCGATTTAGGAGAAGGAAAAAAAGTGTACCCAATCGCTCGGGCCGCGTCTGTCCAGATTTGGACACTTTGGGGTCGCATGTTTCCCTGGCGAGTCAGTTCTTCGAGCGGGTTCTCAGGCCTCTTTGGCCCCAGCAAAAATAAAATGTGCTAACACCTTTGTCGCTCAGGGGAACATTAAACGTGAAGGGTATAAGTCATTCATCATCCGTAAGGATACGACGAAAGCGAATAACGGCATGGGCTGTCCCTCCGCGCGGCAGTGGACAGCTCGCGCTAGGAAATGGGGCTAGCGCCATGCTGCTGAAACCAAATGCTGGGAAGAATCGGAAGGAACGCCAGAGTCATGCGAACCTGACACAAACTTCCCTCAAAGAGTGTGCAAACTACTTGCGAAGGGGTCAGAAAAGCATCGCAATGTAAGCTGGTGAAAGTCGCGCAGTAAATCGCAGGCAAGTCCCCGGACAATCCACGAGAAAGCGGGCATTGCCTAACACTCGGGGGGCTGGGCCCGCTCGGATTTCTTGCGTCGTAACTCTAGAATAATCAATGGTCCCGGAGGAGGGGGTCGAACCCACACGGTACTAAGTACCACTGGATTTTGAGTCCAGCGCGTCTGCCAGTTCCGCCACTCCGGGGGAACAATCCAAAATAGCACGCCCGCGCCCTCCACTCAAGGCATCACGTCGCTGGGTAGTGGGTAAATTCCCCATAATCCGAACGGGCACTAGGGGCAAGTCGATCTTCTTACAGAAAGCTTCTAAGGGGTTAACTGGGCTGCATTCTAACAAATAGAAATATCGCACCGCGGGTCGAGGGCCTGATAATTTGGGTCTTCTAGGGCTGCGCTTGAACTGACCCAAATGTCTCCGGCAAGAACAGTTTTTCTTACGGCTGAATGGCGAGACCTCGTGATGTTGAATTACGAAGTTGATCCCCGCTTGTTAGACAAGTATGTCCCCAGCGGTACAGTGCTCGATTCGTTCCGTGGAAAAACATACGTTAGCCTCGTGGGCTTTCGGTTTTGCTGCACCAAACTCTTTGGGTCCTTCGCCGTCCCGCTTCATTCTGATTTCGATGAGGTAAACCTTCGCTTCTACGTCCGTCGCAACGAAGGCGATGAGCACCGAAGGGGCGTTGCGTTCATCGCGGAAGTTGTACCTAAGCAGGCAGTCGCGACGGTGGCTCGCCTTCTATATGGGGAGAATTATCTATGCCTACCGATGAAGCACCAAATTTGCAACGAGGGTTCGAAAAAGACGGCTAAGTATCAATGGCAGGTCAAAAATCAGTGGTGCCAGCTGACCGCACAAGCGATAGGCGCTCCCGAGCTTCCGCAAGAGGGAAGTCTGGAACAATTTATTACCGAGCACTACTGGGGCTATTCGACGCAACGAAGCGGAGGCTCAGTCGAATATCACGTTTCTCATGTACCTTGGCAAGTGTGGGTGAGCACTTCGGCAGGATTTGAAGGTGATGCAAGCTTGTTGTACGGCGAGGAACTGAGCCAAGTCCTTCAAGGTCATCCAAGCTCCGCATTCATTGCCGATGGCTCCGAGGTCACTGTTTTCAGAGGCTACAAACTCTCATGACGAAGCTGGACCAAGAATCGCAGACGATCCTCCCTCGTGTGGGCTGGGTGCTTTACGATGGTGGCTGCGGGTTCTGCTTTCGTTGGGTTCACTTCTGGGAAAGGATAATTGAGCGACGGGGCTTTTTTCTCAAAGATTTGCAATCGGCATGGGAAGACGGCAGCTTAAAAACATCGCAACAGAACTTGCTGGATGACATCCTCGTATTGACCCAGGATGGCAAGTTAGAATCTGGGGCCGATGCGTATCTCTTTGTGGCACGGAGAATCTGGTGGGCATGGCCATTCTACGCAATCTTTCGCCTACCCGGTTTTAATTGGATGCTTTGGCAAGGCTATCGCTGGTTCAATCGTAACCGATACCGCATCTCTCGCCACTGCCCCCTACCGCCGGGAGGCAATTCTGGCAACGCATTGAAGGACAGTGGTCGATTATCGGGCGACGCCTAGCCTTATTTCTGAGATCTTAGAACGAGAGCCTGGCGCTTAGCTGCAATTCGCGTCCTGGCGTCATCGCCATGGTGATGGTTCCGAACTGCGGGGTATTCACGAAACGGTTTGGTGTGCCCAGGTTTACCTTGTTCAGCGCGTTGAAAGCTTCGGCACGGAACTGGAAATTGGTTCTTTCGCTGATGCGGAAGGCTCGCGCGAGCGCGAAGTCCAGGGTCTGCATGGGCGGGCCATACACGGAGTTCCGGCCTGCATTGCCGTATGTAAACGCCGGGGGTGCAGCGAATGCGGCGGGATTAAACCACTCCGCCGCAGTGTGCGCGCCTGGGCCAAAGACGGGCTGGCCTGTGACGTTGGCTCGGATCGGATTCTCGCCCAGCACGGTCCCGGAGTTCGCGGTATCTCCGAAGACGGATATGGTAAAGGGCATTCCCGATTGGACCTGGTAGATGGTCGAGAAATGCCATTCTTGGGTTACGAGGCGAACCCATTCCTGGCGTCGGAAAGCGGGAATGTCGTAGACGCTGCTCAGGGCGAAGCGATGCCGGACGTCACAGCCCGGACCTTTTTCGGCGTTCAGATTCCTATTATCTTGCGGGATGGACGATTCGTCCATGGGAGAACGGAAGTCCGGCGCATTGGTCAGATCTTTGGCAAAGGTATAGTTGGCCAGAAAGCTGAGCCCGCGCGAATAACGGCGGCGCACATTCACGTAGCCCGCGTCGTACCAACTCTGCGCGGTGTTTTCCAACAAGTTGATGGTGCTTACGGGGAAAGTTTCACTCTGCACCACCGCGGTGGTGCTGCTCGGCGTCAACACCGTGCCCGGCACAAAAGTGAGCGTCTTGAAGGGGCGCCGCGGGCCAAGGGGGCCCGGTCCGGGAAGAGTGTTGTTGATCAGGTGCGCTCTTTGCAGGTGGAAACCTCGTGAGCCGATGTAGCCGACTTCCAGAGACGTGTTCTGTCCGAAGCTCTTTTGCACCGAGCCGTTCCATTGCTGTACATACTGAGCGGGAGCGTGCGAATCAAAGGCTGTAAAGCTCACCGTAGTGGGCGTTAGAGTGCCCGTGCCAAGAACAGGAGTGCCGAAGTTCATGCCGGTGTTGAAGAGGGCCGCCGGAGGCGTAAAGTTATCGGCTTGCTGTGTCTCAGGAAAAACATACGGGACGTTGTGCCGCTGGTTGCACCAGGTGTTCAGATCTACAGGCGTGAAAAAGATTCCATAGGACGCATGGAAAACAAGCCCAACACCTGGAAGACTCTTGGCAATTCCCACACGGGGCGCGAAGTTGTGTTTGTTCGCGTACATCAGCCCTCGCGGATAACCCAATTGGCCACCGATGAAAACGGAAGGAACGCCGTTATTAAAAATCAGGTTCGTGTTGGTGTTCTGCCTGTCGTAGAGAGGGCTGGTGTACTCATAACGGAGGCCGAGGTTGAGAGTCGTCGTGGGCGTCACCTGCCAACTATCTTCAGCGAACGCCGCCGTTCCCCAGGCGCGCAAATCCATTTGCGGTATGCCGGCCTGGCGTTGCTTCACGGCGGGCAGGCTAAGCAACATGCTGGCCAGTCCGGAGCCGCTGCCGTCATTGAAACCAAATTCGGTGGTGTACCCGGTAGTGTACTGATAATAGCCGCGATTCTGGAAGAATCCCCACATTGGCCAGATATACCGGTGGAATTCGCCGCCGAATTTCATGCCGTGGCGGCCGCGCTGCCACGCATAGGTATCCCGCACTTCGATCGTGGTGTCCCAGGCATGCATGGGCGTCGCGGCAAAAGTGTCACCGATTCCCGTGTATCCCTGAACGGCGAACCATGGGGAACCCCAGGCGTTCTTGCCTCCGAACCCGATTCCCTGAATGCCCAGCGCGCTAACAATATCGTTGGTTCCGTCATTCTGCGAAGAGCGGTCCATCGAAAGGCGCGAAAGTGCAAGGGAGATGGTGTTGACTCTGTTGCTGGCAAAGATATGGTTCCACGACCCCACGGCCTGCTGGGACAGATTGTTGAAGTTCACGCCAAAGCCCGGCAGGTTTTCCGTCGTGGAGGTCATGCCGCTGCTCGGGGAGAACCCATTTTCTCCACCGGCAGAGTAGCGAGCCAGAAGAGTGTCGCCGTTCGAGAAATTATGGTCCACGCGAAACGTGCCCTGGTCCTGAGTGTGATATTCGTTGCGGACATCGAGGTAATTGTTGGAATCCGCGGCGCCTGCCATCATCATCATGTTCGGCTGGGGTAGATATTGCAGCAGGAAGCTTTCCAGAAGCGGATTGATCCTCCCAGACGGAATTTGATTGTTGGAAAACTGAGAACGAGTGTACGGAAAATTCGAGGGTCCGGTCGGCAGACTCGGGTTGTAATTCGGATTCTTGACCGCGGTGGATGGGTCGTAGATTTTGACATTGCTCATGCTGAAATCACCCTTGATTTCGTGTTGCGTGGGGACGGTCAAAATCTGGGCGTCCGCCTGCGCCAGGTGCAAGCCTTCATAGTTGACAAAGAAAAAGGTTTTCTTTCCGATGAGCGGGCCGCCGAATGAGGCGCCGAAATTGTTTTGCACCAGGTGATTGTTGCCCATGGACGCAAAGGTGCTGGCGTCCATCGCGCCGTTGCGGAGAAACTCGTAAATCGTTCCGTGGTATTGGCTGGAGCCGGAATGCGTGACGATATTGATCTGGCCGCCGCCGGCGCCTCCCATATCCGCCGTGTAGCTGCTCGTTTCCACTTGAAATTCCTTGACCGCGTCTGGAGAAGGGCTCAGGTTCTGTGTATTAAAGGTGGGATCGGTGTTTGTGGCGCCGTCTAGCAGGAAAAAGTTTGCATTCGGCCGGCTGCCACCGATCACCACGGCGGAGCGCTGACCTGGACGCCAGTACAAAGGATTCGTGGAACCCGTTTGCGCGCCAAACCCGACGTGAGCGCCGGGCACCGTGAGCACCAGATCAATCAACATGCGCCCATTCAGCGGCAGTTCGCGAATGGATGAGGGCTCGACGACCTCTCCGACGCTGGCGTCGGTCGTTTGCAAGATCTCACTGCCGGCCGTGACTTTTACTCCTTCCGTGACGGAGCCAACTCTTAGCATAATATCCACGGCAAGTTTCTGGCCCACCTCCAGACGCAAAGACTGCTTTGCAGTAGCTAAGCCGGGCGCTTCGACCTTCAGTTCGTAATCATCCGGCAGGAGTGCTGGCGCCTCGAAGCGTCCTTGTTGGTTCGCGACGACGCGACGGATTGCTCCTGTGCTCGCGGCCGTGAGTTCGATCGCCGCTCCCGCGACGGGGAGATGCTGCGAATCGGTGACATTGCCCGTGAGAACGGCGTAGTTGCTCTGGCCAAACCCGGGCAGCGCTAACCCCAGAAGAAGAAATAGAAGTGCGCAAGGTCGCCTCATGTGATTCAGCCCTCCAAAAGCATGCACGCTCAACAAAGCGGGTAGTTCCGGGCAAAGGAAACGAACGGTTCAGGACACGTGAGATAGACCTTGAGCCCCGGGTGCCGAGACTCTAACTTTCAAGAAGACGGCTATCAATAGTAGGAAAGCATTAGAAGCGGCTGGCTCCGGATTTTTCACCCAGCAAGCGCCGCCGTCATGGCGATCATCCAGGCTGGCATGCCGCGGGATTTTTTCCACAGCCCCCGGCTGGACTCAGCCGCACCCAAGCGCTACTCTATGGGACCCATTCGGCAGGGGTTTCCGCGCCACGGAGACAACCGAGCGGATTTCCGAGGCTGTGCATGGCTACCGTCACGACGCTTTCCTCCGGTTCCCGCCCGGAGCATCGCGGCCTTTCCTTTTGGATGGACCGCGTTATCAAGGAAATGGAAAATGTGCGCTCGTCTCCCGACGTGGATGCCGTGCACGATCTTCGTGTGGCCATCCGCCGCTGCCGGTCCGTCGCGGCCGTGATGGAGGAGGTGGACCCCGATCCCGCCTGGCCCGCCATGCGCAAGGTCGCGCGCAAGCTCTTCCGCGGGCTCGGCGCGCTTCGCGATGCTCAAGTAATGGACGAGTGGGTAAAAAAGCTCGCCCCCGAAACCGACCCCGTCCGCGCGCATCTGCACACCGCACTCGAATCGAACGGACCGAGTCTGCGAGAAAACGCGCTCCGCGTGGCGGACAAATTCGACCAAAAGTCCTGGAAGCGCCTCGAGCGCACTGTCGGCCAACGCTCCCGCCTTGTGCCGGTTGGGAGTCTCGCCGCCGAATGCCTCGCGCTCGAACGATTCGAAACCGCCAGGGATCTTCACGCCAAAGCCCTGCGCACGGAAAAATCCAAACCCTGGCATGCCTTGCGCATTGGACTGAAGCGCTTCCGCTACACGGTCGAAGGCCTCCTCCCCGAGCACTACGCACACTGGAGCGACAATCTCAAGCGCCTCCAGGACATGCTTGGCGAAGTTCACGATCTCGATGTCCTCGCCGAGGTCGTTAGAAAATCGGACTTCCACGAAACTGAAGATTCCCTCAAACTCTGGCAGGAAGTTATCGAGCGCGAGCGGCACGAACGCATCGAGACCTATCGCCAGCTCACTCTCGGCAAAACCAGCCTTTGGAACGTCTGGCGTTCCGGGCTCCCGACGAATGGCCGCGTCGAAGCCGCCGCTCTGGCCCGCTTGCGCGCTACGGCCCGCGCCGTTGATCCCCATGTGCGCCGCACTTCGCAAACCTCGCGTATCGCCGTCGCCCTTTTCGACGCTTTGAAGCGCGCGGACTCCGCTCCCGCGTTCAGCGACGCCTCTCTTCGCCGGATTTTACTTGCAGCGGCTCGCTTGCACGGGGTTGGCGATGCGAGCGCCGGCAAGTCTCCGCAAAAAGCCGCGCGCAAGTTCCTTCTTGGTCTCACCGTCCCACCCGCATGGAGCAACGAAGATTGGGAACTCCTCGCTCTTGCGGTCCGTTACCATCGCGGCGCCGAACCTCGGGCCAAGAACGGTTCATTTTCCAAGCTTTCGGCGGAACAGCAAAACAGTGTCCGCGCCCTGGCCGGCGTTTTGCGGTTGGCACGCGCGCTCCGCAAGTGCGGTGTGGCCAGCGGCGCGGGGCTTCGCGCCGAAAAATCCACGGATGCCATCGTACTTCGCGTTCCCGGCCTCGCGGATAACGTCGAGACTGCGGCTCGCCTGGCCGCAGGCAAGCACCTGTTGGAAGAGTATCTGCGCATGCCCCTGATCGTGAAGGCCGTAGCGAAGCCGGAGAAAGTCGTGGCCCTGGCGCCGCGGCAAGTTCCCGAATTCTCGGTCATCGCTTCCGACTGAGCGAATTCGCGATCCAGCCGTCGCCGACGCAGCTTGAATCGTCGGACTACTTCCCAGCCCGCCGCAGCAGCTTCGGAGTCGCCAGCCACACGAGTTCGCCAATCGGCGGCGAGAGCCGCTTCAGCTCCACGAAAGCCACTCCCGCTTTTTTCAACGCCGTCAGGTGTTTTTTCGAGCCGAGCGCCGCCGCGATGACGTCGTCGAGTTGCGGCGCATGCCCAAAAAGAAAGACCGTGGACGCCTGCTTGTCCTTCGCAAGTTCGCGAAAAAGCAGCGATGGCTCCGCTCCCGGCAACAGCAAGTCTGTCCGCCGAATCTTCTGCTTGGGATATTCGAGCGCACTCGCAAAAATTTCCGCGGTCTGTGCCGCGCGCACGTACGGACTCGTCAGAAAAAGGTCCGCCGTCACTCCGAGCGCCGCCACACCTTTCGCGACCTGTTTGGTCTTCTCGACGCCTTCTTCGGTCAGATACCGTTGCGGGTCGGGAGGGCACTTCGGGTCCTCGCGGTCAATCGCGATCCCATGGCGAACAATGTAGAGCTGCATGATTCCCTCTCAACTAGACGTTAGAATGAGCGCCACAAAATAAGCACTGCGGGCAGCCATTCACAAATTCCCAGATCTCTTTTCTCTGACGGTCAACTTTCCACTGTGAACTGTCAACTCACCGGCGACTGCCGGAAATAGAGTCTCACGTGGAATTCCTTTTCAAACAGCTCCGCACTGCGATTCGCGTCCCGCAGGTCTTCCGCAGCATCGCCACGCGCATGCACCTGCAGACCCACCGCGCCGCGCTGAAAGGAAGCGCGGATCTTCATCACGCGCTGCCGGTGTGAATGATCGAGAGCCTCGGCGATTCGCAGGATCGCCGCAAGTCGTCGTGCGACGCGCTTGTCCGGGTTATTCAGCGAAGAATAAGCGGTGTGATGCCCCGCGGGCTCCGACTTTCTATTGTGATAGCGCACCAGCGCGGCCGCGATGGCGCGGTCGCGGCTTTCCAACCCCGGTATATCCCCATTCAGCGCCAGGTACTCTCCGTGCTTGTGATGCGCGCGGTGGCTGATCATGTGCCCGGTATCGTGCAGGAGCGCGCCGGCCTCCAGCAGCACTCGCGAGTGCGCCGGCAAATGATGCACCGGCTGTAACTGATCGAACAGTTGGATACCCAGTTCGCGCACGTGTTCCGCATGCTGCTGTTCGTATCCAAGCCGCCGCGCAAAACTGCGTGTACCCACGAGCAACTGGCGCGCCGCGGCGTTGTAGCGGTGCGGCTCCTTGCGGGAGAACGCTTCCCGCGCAATCTCTTGCAGCAACCCTTCGCGCACGCCAACGCCGGGGAGCGCAAAGGTGCGCAAGTTCAAGTAACGGCCCAGCGTAAGAAACGTGATGGCAGCGACGGCCATCACGTCGGCGCGGTCACGCCGCACCGCGTAAGCTTTCATGCGCTCGCGCACGTCTCGCCTGAGAATGTCCGGCAGGCGCGCGCGCAAGAGCGATAGCTCCATAGTCTGCAGCCCGTGCTGGCGCGGTCCCGGCGCGACGTTCGCCAGCGTTTCCGCGTTCCCCCCCAACGCCACAGCGATGCTCTCCCCCAGATTCGGCCGCGGCGCCAATTTCGACTCCAGCAGCGCACGCACGTACCTTCGTACCTGCTCCGCCTCCACCGGACGAATCACCCCTGGAAGTTCCAGCGTGGTCATCAACCGCACCGTGCCCACCGGCAATTGCGCGCCTTGCTCGACGGTGTGGTCCCGCAGGATGCTGATCTCCAGGCTTCCGCCGCCTAGGTCCGCGATACAGCGAGGAGGCGTTTCCGGTCCCAGCGCGGCCAGCACCGCTTCCCTGCCAAGGCGCGATTCCTCCGCCGCGCTGACCACTTCCAGCCTGATCCCCGATTTCTGTTTGATGCCACGCACAAACGCCTTGCGGTTTCGCGCTTCGCGCGTGGCGCTCGTGGCTACCGCGCGATATCGCGTGACCCCGAATTCATCCATCAATTCGCGGAAATGCCGGAAGGCTTTCGCCGCTTTCTTGAAAATCTCTTCGCTAAAGCGGTGCCGCACGAAAACGCTCTCTCCCAGGCGCAGCGGGTAGCGTTCCACGTGGATGGGTTCGATATCCAGCGCGGAATAGGCCCGCGCCACGGACAAGCGCACCGCGTTGGAACCGGCATCGATGGCCGCAATATGAACCGGCTCGGACATTCCAGGATCTACCGCCAGAGATGGGCAAGCGCGGCGGAGGGAGTGTACTTCGTCGCGCGAATTCCCAGTTGCTCGCCGATGCGCTGGCGCAGTTGCTTGTTCACCGCGGGAACGCTGGCCTCGCCGTCCAGTTCGAGGAAATTATGCTTCTTGGCCATGACTTCGAATTCGCGCTTGATCATCGTCTGATAACGGATGAACGACCAGTAGAGGTCGTGTGAAAGCGACATGTCCCGCCCGGCTTCCCAATAGCTGATCGCCTGCGCTTTTTTGAATTCGCGCCCGAAGGCCGTCTCCGGCCGCACGTTCAGCCAGAATGTCAGGTGCGGCCGCAAGGCCATCGCGTAGAGCCCGCTCATGTATTCGCGATTGATTCCGCGCACCACGCCGCGCGCGATCAGCGTGAAAATGAATCGATCCGCCAGCACGATGGTGCCGGAACGCAACGCCGGCAAAATCCGGTGTTCCACCTGGTCGAAAAAGTCCGTGGCGTACATCAATGCCAGCGTCAGCCGCGTCGCGGCGTTCTTGGCTAGAAGTTCATCGATGTCCCGTCCCACTAGATTCGAACGCCGCAGCCCGCTCGTCTGTACCGCGAAGCCTTCCGATTCCAGCCATTCCTGCAGCAAGGCAATCTGAGTCGACCGTCCCGACCCATCCATTCCCTCAATAACGACCAGGCTGCCGGTAATTTCGCTGGGATCGAATCCGACAAGTGGCTCGCCAAAAAAATATTGCGACGAAGCTTCTTCGGTTACCACAGCCGTCTTGGCCGGAGCCGCCGGGGGCGTGGCCGCGGGTGCTTCCGCAGGAGCAACCGCCGCGGCCGTCTTCTCTTTTTCCGTGTCCGGCATGCTCACTCCGATTCCTGGACGCGTGGAGCGAAGCGCTTGAGGTCGATCTTGGAAGCCACGATTTCGCGCATCTGTTTTTGCAGCTTATTCACGGGAAGGGTGCCGTCCAGCACCACGAAATTGTCGGTCTCCACCATCCTGTCGTACTCCTCCAGAATCCGCGCCTGGAACAACCGGAAACTCTCGGCGCGGTCGTACGACATTCCCAGGTCCATGCCCGCTTCGTAGTATTTCAGTCTTGGACGCCCGCTAAGGATGCGATGCACCGCCACGTCCAACGGCGCGCGGAAATAAAATGTTATGTCCGGGATCGGCGCAAACCGGTACAGATTTCGCAGCCATCGCGCCGGGCAGCCCCGTGCCGCATCGCGCGCAAACGCCGTGTAGATGTAGCGGTCGGCAAGGACCAGGTAGTCGCCCTGAAGCAGCGGCATGATCTGCCGCTCGCAGCGGTCCGCAAAATCCGCGGCGTGCAGCAGCGAAAAGGTAGTCGGTGTCAGCAACCGCCGCTGCTTCCCGCGCCGCGTCGCAGATTTCACCAGCGGCGACGAATTCCATTCCGTGAAATGCAGCCGGTATCCGCCGATTTCTAGCCACCGCTTGAGCAAATAAAGCTGCGTGCTCTTGCCGGACCCGTCCGTCCCTTCCACCACAATCAGTGCGCCCGGATACGCGCGGCTGGGAATCGGCCGGCCCGGTTGCGGAAGGGTGGATTTCGCCGGCTCGGTACGCGGCGCCTTTTGGACGACGTCTTGTGTTTCGGTCATCTTATTCGAGAAAAGCTCGTCTGCCTGGGACAATATTCCTTCATTGTTACAGAGGCATTACAACACACGCGGCCAATTCCGGCAAAGCGCCCCGCCCCTCATTTAGAAGAGCGTGATCTTGATGTGCAGGAATTTCTTTGGATTCTTCCGGAAATCTCCGATCAACAACCGCATATCCCCGGTCAAATTCGTCAAGTTGTCGTACAACTTCGGATCGGAGAAGAATTTACCCGCCGTAGTGGTGTTGTCATTCAGCTTTCCGGACGCGGTCGCCAGATTCGAACTCGTATCGCGCAATTTGTTGTAAAGAGTATCGTCCGTGGCCAGTTTGCCGAATGTCCCCTTTCCGGCGCGCACGTCCCCGATTATCGCATTGCCGTTCGTAATGGCCTGCTTGGCCTGATCGTATAGCGTCGGGTCATACATTAACCTTCCGATCGTTCCCTTTTGCGCCCGCACGTCGGCCAGGATCACATTCACGTTGTCCAAACCTTCGTCCACCTTCGTGTACATCTCGTCCGATGCTACCAGTTTCCCCAGCGTGCCTTGGCCCGCCTGAATGTTCGCAAGCATCACCTCGCCCTTCGCGAGCAGGCTATTCAGGTGGTTGTAGGCCTGCTCGTCCGTCAACAATTTCCCCAGCGAACCCTTCCCTTCTTGCACGCCCTCGATCAGTTGCCGCACGTCGTCTGAGAGCGCATTGAGGTTTCCCAGCACCTCGGCGCTCCTCTCCACTACTTCTTTCATGGCCTTCTCTTCCGTCCCGGGGATTACTCCGGCGTCTTTGATAGGAGTTCCCGTGAGGCCTCGGGTGATGTACACATATCGATTGCCCAAAAGCCCTTCTGTGACCAGGCTCGCGGTGGAATCCGTCAGGATGTCCTCCTGATATCGCCTTTCCACGCGCATTACCACTTCAATATTCTTGTTCTTTTCCAGCGGCTTGCCCGGCGTCCGCGGCAACAGCCGGATCGATTCCACATTTCCAATTTCTACTCCGTCCAGGCGCACCGGCGCACCATTTGTCAAAAGTGATACTTCCGGCAGATAGGTTTTCAACCGGTACTTCGGCCCTAGGATTTTCACTCCCGTCACATAGAATATTCCCGCCGCCAGCACGAAGAGGCCAACCAGCACGAAGAGGCCAACGCGCAATTCCGTCCACGTGAGTTGTTTTCGATACGCCATCGCTGCTTCCCTCCCTCGCTACCGTGAATCAGACTACTCTAAAATCAAACCAGAAATCGTCTGAGATAGGGGTCTTCGGAGTTTGCAATTTCTGCAGGTTCGCCTTCAAAGTAAATTTCCCCGTCCCGGTACACCAGGAACCGCGTTCTGGCCGCATTCAAGGCCGCCGCTGCGTTGCCATTCTCTGCGTTGGCGACCACCCGTTTGGTTTCCGGATCGAAATGAAAATTCGCCAGCGCAAATCCGTCCTGCAAGCGGTGCGTGGCCAGTAGCGCCGTCACTCCATACACGTCGCGCAGCCGGAGGATCAGCGTAATGATGGTCTGTGCCGTTATCGGGTCCAGTCCCGCCGTGGGTGAATCGTACAGCACGATCGGCGGGTGGTTGATCAGCGCCCTGGCAATCGACACGCGGCGCTTCATGCCCCCGGACAATTCCGAGGGCAATTGCTCGAGCGTGTGCTCCAGCTCCACGAACTGCAACACTTCGCGCACGCGCGGCTCGATCTCTTCCTCGGGCACACCGTCTTCGTGCAACCTGTAAGCCACGTTCTCCGCGACCGGCATCGAATCAAACAGCGCCCCTTCCTGAAACACAAATCCAATTTTCCGCCGAAACGCCAGTAACTCGTTCTCTTTCATTTCGGAGACTTCATTCCCCAGCACGGTGACGCTCCCGTTGTTCGGCGTCAGCAATCCCGCTGCCATCTTCAACGTCAGTGTTTTTCCCGTTCCGGTTTCACCCAGCAGGATCAGCGTCTCCCGCTCCTGCACCTGGAACGTCACTCCGCGCAGGACTGGTCCCTCGTCGAACCCTATCCACACGTCTTCAAACGTGACGGCCGGTTCGAACCCCGCCCCTTCTTTTGTCGGTGTGCTCATGAAGCTAGTTCGTGATTATAGCGGCAAATCCGCTGCGCGTCGGAAAGGAAACGTCCCGGTCATTCGCACGCCGGGTTCTTGCATTAGAAGATTTTGTCGGAGAGATACAGCGCGAGTTTCGTCAAAAACGCGTCCGCCACGATGATCAGCACCGATCCCACCACTGCCGCCGACGTCGTGGCGCGCCCCACGCCCTGCGTGCCACCGCGCACCGTCAGTCCTTTGTAACACCCGATCGTCGCCAGGATGAAACCGAACACCACCGGCTTCGTAAAACCCTGCATCAGGTCCGCGAAATCCAGCGCGTCAATCGCGCGCCGCCAAAACTCAATTGCACTCAAACGCAATGAAAACACCGACGCGGCGCATCCTCCCAGCAGCCCGATGAAATCCATAAGCGCCGTCAATAACGGAAGCATGAGCAGTGCGGCCAGCAGGCGCGGCGCAACCAGCTTGCGGCTGGGATCCGTCCCCATCGCGCGCATGGCGTCCACTTGTTCCGTCACCAGCATCGACCCCAGCTCCGATGCGATCCCCGTTGCGCACCGGCCCGTCACCAGCAAGCCTGTAAATGCCGGCCCCAGCTCGCGCACCAGCGCAATCGCGACGACGTCCCCGGTTAGCGATGTCTGTCCAAAACGGATGAATTGCGACCCGGTCTGTAACACCATGACCGCGCCGATAAAGAACCCCGACAATAAAATAATCGGCAGTGAACCGGCGCCGATAAAATCCATCTGTTCCAGCGTGTCCTGAAAGTAGTGCGGACTTGTGAAGATGTTCGCCAGTGCGTGCCCGGACAGCAGCGCGTAGTCCTGAACGGCAGCCACCGCTCGTTTCGCCGCATCCCCCAATACCTCAACCACGGAGACGCTTTCTTCCTGTTTCGTCTGGCGGCCGGTGACCTGAAGAGGCGTGTCTGCCACGTGTACCTGTTCGCGTTGGCTTTCCGCGACGAACTTCTCGGCACAACTACAGCAACGAAAGCCTAACCGTGCGGCAAGGGCACGTCAAGTCAGCGATGGGACACCTTGTGACGTGCCCTAGACGCAGAGCGCTACGGCGGCTACACTGTTCGTTTTCCACTTGCTTTGAATCAATTGCGCGCAAGTTCGTGCGAGGGAATGGGCGGGGATGCTTCGCTTTTACACGGCGGGTGAATCGCACGGACAGGCGTTGCTGGCGTTTATCTCCGGGCTGCCCGCGCAATTGCCCATTGACGTGAAGTTCATCAATCACGAGCTGCGCCGCCGCCAGCTTGGCTATGGACGCGGCGGACGGCAAAAGATCGAAAAGGACACCGCGGAGATTTTTGCCGGAGTACGCCACGGGAAGACCATCGGTGCGCCGATTGCGCTGCGGATCGAGAATCGCGATTGGGCCAATTGGGAGAAAATCCTGCCGGTGGAAGCCGCAGAAGACGATCCAAGCGCGCGAAGACTCGTGGCGCCGCGCCCCGGCCACGCCGATCTTGCGGGATCGCAGAAATTCAACTACCACGATGCGCGCTACATTCTGGAGCGAGCTTCGGCGCGCGAAACCGCGGCACGCGTGGCGGCGGGCGCCTTTGCAAAGCTGCTTTTGCGGGAATTCGACACGGAAATCGCGAGTCACACGATTCAGGTGGGACACGTGCGCCTGGAAAAACCCGCCACGTGGAAGAAAATTCAGACGGTGAGCGCGGACCTGGATTCTCCTTTGCGGTGTATCGACGCTGGCGTGCAGGAGAAAATGAAAGCGGAGGTGGACGCGGTCCTGAAAGCGGGCGACACCGTGGGCGGGATTTTTGAAATTGTGGCGCACAATGTTCCCGTGGGGCTGGGCAGCCACGCGCAATGGGACGAGAAGCTGGATGGACGGCTGGCGCAGGCGCTGATGAGCGTGCAAGCGGTGAAGGCGGTGGAGATCGGAGGAGGCGTAGCGGGGGCGGGCTCCTTCGGAAGCGAAGTGCAGGACGAGATTTTCTACGAAAAATCGGTGCGACGATTCCGGCGCTCGACGAACCGCGCCGGAGGGCTGGAAGGCGGCATCACCAACGGCGAAGACGTGGTCGTGCGAGGATATTTGAAGCCCATTTCGACTTTGCGCCAGCCGCTGCACACTGCGGATATGGTGACCAAAGAGCCGGTGAAAGCCGCCTACGAGCGGTCCGACTGGTGCGTTGTACCGGCGGGCGCGGTGGCCGGGGAAGCCATGGTTGCTCTTGTGCTGGCGGATGCTTTTCTGCAAAAATTTGGAGGAGACTCACTGGCTGAGATGCGACGGAATTTCGACAACTATGCGCGACAAATCGACGAGTTCTGACGCACCTGCCCCGGCGGCCACCGAGACGCCGCAAGCGCCGTCTGCGGCACGCAAGATCTATCCGATCGTCAAGTACGGCGCCGCCGTCCTGGAGAAACCGGGAGCGCCCATTAAGAAATTCGACGCGGAGCTGGAGCAACTAACGGAGGATATGTTTGCGTCGATGTACGCGGCGCAGGGCGTGGGACTGGCAGCGCCGCAAATCGGATTGAGCATGCGAATCGCGGTGGTCGATGTAACCGGAGGAAAGAATCCGGAAGCCAAGATCGTGCTGGCGAATCCCGAGGTCATTCATGCGGAAGGCGAAGTTCGGGAAGAAGAAGGCTGCCTCTCGGTTCCGGGTTTTCGAGGATACGTGTTGCGGCCGCAATTTGTAACCGTCAAGGCGCAGAACGCGAAGGGTGAGACGTTTGAAATTCGCGGGGAAAACCTGCTGGCGCGGGCGTTCTGCCATGAAATCGATCACCTCAACGGAATCCTTTTTTTGCAGCACCTCAGCATGCTGAAGCGCGACCTGATCAAGCGCAAAATCAAGAAGCTCAGGAAACAGGGCGAGTGGTAAGTGCCGGAGCCGGCCGCTTAGCGGCCGCAGCGGGTTAAAGATGCGAATCGTTTTCTGCGGGACGCCCTCCTTCGCGGTTCCCACGTTTAAACATCTCCTCGCACAAGCAGAGTTTGAAATCGTTGGTGTGATTACGCAGCCGGACCGGCCTCGTGGACGCGGGCAGGAAGTTTCCTTTTCGCCGGTGAAGGAAGCGGCGCTGGCTGCGAATCTTCCGGTGCATCAGCCGGAAAAAATTCGGGCGCCGGAAAACGAGGCGCTCCTCCAAGAACTGGCTCCCGACTTCGTGGTGATCATTGCGTACGGGCAAATTATCCCGGCAAGATTGCTCCCGATTCCGAGACTGGGCTGGATCAATCTGCATGCTTCCCTGCTCCCCAAGTACCGAGGCGCGGCGCCGATCAATTGGGCCATCGTGAATGGCGAGACGCGAACCGGCGTGACGACGATGCGGATCGATGCAGGGATGGATACTGGGGAGATGCTGCTGCAGCGCGAGATCGAAATCGGCGCAAGAGAGACTGCGCCCGAACTTGCCGCGCGCATGGCGGAGTCTGGCGCACCGCTCATGGCGGAGACTTTGCGCGGTCTGGCGGCTGGAACTATTGCGCTGAAAGCTCAGAATCACGCGGAAGCCAGCTACGCGCCGATGCTGAAAAAAGAAGACGGGCGCATCGATTGGAATCGGCCGGCGATGGAGATTTACAACCGCATGCGCGGCTTCGCGCCGTGGCCGGGGGCTTACACTACCTTTCGCGGGCAGACTTGCCACGTCTGGGGCGAACCTGAGTCTAAACCAGGGGACGTAGGCTTGCCGAGCGGCGAGGGCGGCGGTGCGGCCGGGACTTTGCTCGGCGAAAAGAATGAATTATACGTCCGTTGCGGCGACGCAACCGTTTTGCGGGTTGGACTCGTCCAACTGGAGGGGCGCAAGCCGGTCAAGGCAAGCGATTTTGCGAACGGCGCGCGATTGAAGAGCAGTGAACGCTTTGGCGACAGCGGATTGCGTGACGCAGACCGCTAGGGCATACTCAAAATTTGCCTTGTAGCACATGAAATCAGTCACTCATTGACTGATCGTGGTAACGGGAGCTCACCTTACATGAAGATCTTTGAATCAACAGCGAAACGCGGAAATGTTTATTTCCGCGGAAAGGAAGTCTTGCGTGCCGCGGCCTGCGGGATGCTCATTGCGCAGCTTGCGGGAGTGCCTTATTCGCGGGCTGCGGGCGACAAATCCGTCCCCGCGCCAGCTCCAGTCAGCACGGCGAACGATCCTGTCCTGAAAGCGATGCAAGACGAGATCAAGCGAGCGACTGCGGAGCTCGGCAAAGCTGAGCAGCCGCCTTACTACCTGAGTTATACGGTGTACGACCAGGATTTTGTCGTTCTGGTGGGGGCTTACGGCAGCCTGCTGACCGACACTGTTGCACAAAGGCGCTTCGCGGATGTGAATATGCGCGTAGGCGCACCGGAACTCGACAACACCCACGGACAGAGCCGGCCCAGCGGAGTAAATTCCGGCAGCCTGCCGCTCGGAAACGACCCGGACGCGATCGCGCGGGTGCTGTGGGAACTGACGGATCGCGAGTACAAGCGCGCCGTGCCTTCGCTGCTGAGCGTGCGCACGAATACGGCGGTTCGCGCCGAAGAAGAAGACAAGTCGCCGGATTTCTCAAAGGAGAAGCCGCAGACGCACATCGGGGAAGCGGAGCCGGCTGCGCCGTTCGACCGCGGGGCATGGGAAGGTGAGATCAAGAGACTCTCGGGCACGTTCCGGAAATACCCGGAGGTGTACTTCGCGACGGTCATGATGCAAGTCCAGCGCTCGAATTCGAGGATGGTTTCGAGCGAAGGAAGCGCGATCGTTTCGCCCAGCACTTCTACGCGCCTGATCATGGAAGCGCAGACGCGCGCCGAGGACGGCATGGACTTGTTGCGAGTAGAAACGTTTCAGGCCCCCGCGGCGAGCGGTCTGCCGAGCGAAAAGGAACTGACGGGCAAGATCGAGAAAATGGCCGCGGACTTGAGCGCGCTGCGCAAGGCGCCGGTTGCGGAACCGTATGATGGCCCGGCGGTATTGAGCGGGCGCGCGGCGGCGGTTTTTTTCCATGAAGTGCTGGGGCACAGACTCGAAGGCCACCGGCAGCGCGATGAAGAGGAAGGGCAGACGTTCACGAAGAAGATCGGGCAGGAAGTGCTGCCGAAATTCCTGAGCGTGATGGACGACCCGACAATGCATGAGATTGCCGGAATGAAGCTGGCCGGCGCGTATGACTTTGACAATGAGGGCGAACCGTCGCAACGGGTGGAAGTGATCAAAGACGGGGTGCTGAAGAATTTTCTGATGTCGCGGATGCCCATCAAAGATTTCGGCCAATCGAATGGACATGGGCGAAACCAGCCCGGGCGGATGCCCACGGGGCGCCAAGGAAACTTGATCGTCACGTCGACACAAACGGTTCCGGAAGCGGAAATGAGGCAGAAGCTGATTGATGAGGTGAAGAAACAGGGTAAGCCCTACGGGTTGTACTTCGACGACATTCAGGGAGGGTTTACGCTGACGACGCGAGCGTTGCCGCAGGCGTTCCAGGTGCTGCCAGTGCTTGTGTACAAGGTATACGCCGACGGGCGTCCCGACGAATTGGTGCGCGGGGTGGACATTGTGGGTACGCCACTCGCCGCGTTGACGCGGATTCTGACAACCGGAGATCAGCCGCGCGTATTCAACGGAGTGTGCGGGGCGGAGAGCGGGCAGGTGCCGGTCGCGGCCGTGGCTCCGTCGATGCTCTTTTCCGAAATGGAGGTGCAGAAGCGCGCGCACGAGCATGAACGTCCGCCGCTGCTGCCGCCACCGGGATTTGAAGATGCCGGCGCTGCCAAAACCGCGCAAGCGAAAGCGGAGGTGAAGCCGTGAAAATTTTACGCCGGTCGAGCGCTTTGCTTTCGTACACACAAATGACAGGAATGGTGATGGCGGCTTTGCTGGCGCTGAACGCCACGCCAAGCCGGGCGATATCCGAGGGATCGAAACCGGCGCCAGACGCCGCCATGGTCGAAGCACACGCCGCCGCGAAGGGCGACGGGTTGCTCGAGGCGCTGTTGACGGAATTGGACCGGTCCAAGGCGCAGCTCAAAATGGACCAGGTCCAGGCGCCGTATTACATCGAGTACCGCGTGAACGAAGTCGAGGACATTGGCGCAGAGGCCGCTTACGGAGCATTGCGCGAAAACCAGCACATTCACGTTCGCGTCCTGCGAGTGGTGGTACGAATCGGCGATTACACACAAGACAGCTATTTCGGCAGGGGCCAGGGCGAATCCAGCATCTTGCCGCTGGACAACGATCCGATTGCGCTGCGCCACCAGATCTGGCTAGCAACGGACGACGCTTATAAGGCCGCGGGGCAGGCACTGGCGGAGAAACAGGCGGCGATGAAGCAGTTCAGCGCGGACCCGAATCCCGTGGATGATTTTGCGAAGTCGCCGAAGATGATTGCCGTCGAGCCGACGGCGTCGCTGAAAATCGACGAAGCGGGTTGGAAAAAAACTCTCGAAGATGTGACGAGTTTGTACAAGCAGTATCCCGACGTGCAGTCGGTGACGGCCTCGGCGAGGTTTTCGGCGGTCAACGAGTACCTGGTGAATTCGGAAGGCACCGTCACTCGGTGCGGAAAGACGACGTACAGCGTGCAATTGAATGGCTCGGCACAAGCGGCCGACGGAATGCGGTTGAGCCGGAGCCCGGCGTTCATGGTGGCGCGGCCAGAAGAATTGCCGACCCGCGACGCGCTGATGGGCGAAGCGAAGAAGATGCTGGAAACGGTGGTGGCGTTGCGGCAAGCGCCGATCGTTGAAGAGGAATACCGCGGGCCGGTGTTGTTCGCGGCGGATGCGGCGGACGACATCGTGTCTTCGTTGATCGGGCAGAACTTGCTGGGGCAAAAGCCGCAGCTCGGGAAACCAAACCGGACGACGGGAGCATTCGCGACGAGCTACAAGACGCGCGTGCTGCCGAACTTTCTTTCGGTCGTGGACGATCCGACGCTGAAGGATTTTCAGGGAAAGAGCCTAGTGGGAAGTTACGCGGTGGACAGCGAAGGCGTGAAGGCTCAGGCTGTCAATACAATCGAGAACGGGATGCTGGCGAATTATCTGGTAGGCCGGCAACCGATTCGCGACTTTCCCACCTCGAATGGCCACGGACGCGCCGGACCAGGATCTTTTCCCGGGCCTAGCCTCGGCGTACTGGTGGTGAAAAGCTCGGACGCGCAAGCGCCGGATGAGTTGAAGAAAAAAGTCATCCAGATGGTGAAGGAGCAGGGCAAGGAATACGGCTATCGAGTGGAGACGCTCGGGCCGGGCAATGCGCCGCGGCTGCTGTATCGCGTGTACGCGAAGGATGGGCATGAAGAGTTGGTGCGAGGCGCGGTGTTCAACGAACTGGACATTCGCGCGATCCGCAATGATTTGATCGCCGTGGGCGACGATCCGCTGGTGAGCAATCGAGCTGGCGCTGCGCCAACGACGATTATCAGCCCCTCGTTGCTGTTCGGTGAACTGGAAGTGAAGCGGGCGGACACGAGCAAGGATAAGTTGCCGGATTATCCGCCGCCGCCGTTGAAGAAGTGAGATAATTACTGCGCAAACGGACTGCGAAGCTGTCTACATGTGAACAGACACGCTTCTTGGGGGCGTCTAGGATTGCCGCTATGGCCATCCGGCGCAGAACCGGTCTGATCATTGTTGGAATCGCCGCGTTACTCTTGCTCGCGCTTATTTTCGTTGGACCCGCATTTATTAAAGTGGATCGCTACAGGCCCCAAGTAGTTTCCTATCTGGAGGAGAA